>JACQYS010000013.1 GCA_016208105.1 Desulfovibrio sp. | reverse complement strand
GGCCTTTTCGGTTCCGAACCGGCGCTGGAATGTAATCAGGTCCATATCGTGGTAAGGTTTGGCCATGGCGAGCCTCCTCAACAGTCTAGATTCTTTCTATAAAGTATGGAAATTGCGGAGCGAAGGCAATAGCCACGTAAGTTTTTGCCCATTGCCACCATGTAGCCAGGGCCGTTTGACAAGACGGACCGGCGCAGTGGGGCCGGGTCATTGGTGCCGCGCATGTAGAGGGCAGTCATCCTCGAGGACAGGTCGTGAATGAATTCAATATTGTCCAGGCTTGCTCCGAAGCCCCAGGCGCCGATAGGGCTGGCGTTTATGCTTGTGGTGTTGTCGAATGTCTGGCCAGTGGAAAAAAGGTATGATGCGCCAGAGTTCCAGGTGCGTACAATGGCTGGGAGTCTCTCCGTGCCGTTTCGGGTGTCTGCATCCTCGCCACTGGACCACCACCCGAAGATGCGGGGCGTTGCCCGGGAAAGCCCACCATATTGAAGAGCGGCGTCCAGAAACACGCCGTGACGCAGGTTTTTGGATGCGTCCCCCAGACCTCCAGCTCCGGCTACGATGTCGGAAAAGAAAGTGAAATCGCCAGCCGTGAACTTCGCTGCTGTTCCGGCCCACATGTACGGAACCGAGGCCTGCCTGAAGCCCGGGTTGCTTGCAAAATACCCGAGAGAGAGCATTTCCTGGCGAATATAACCCAAATCCGGAGGGCCTCCGACTCCAGTATAAGGCCGGAACACTCCATCGTTCATGAACAGACCAAGCGCTGCCCACGGGGTAAACGAGAAGGAATTCGATGTCAGGGGAAGGGTGGCAAAGGCGAGGTCAAAGATGTCTCGCGGGGAAAGCGAAAGGTCTTCCAAAGCGTTTACATAGCTGAGCAGCCGTCCATAGCCCACAACCAGATGTGCATTCTCGTTGAGCGGAATATTGGCTGCCAGGGCTCCAAATTCGCTGTCCAGGACGATGCTTCCCCAGAAACCCTCGGACTGGGGCAGGGTGACAGTCTGCTTTCCGGCTGTGATTTCCACGTCAGAGCCGGGCCACTTGAACTGGAGATAGGCTTTGAAGATTTGAACAGCCACGGCCGGGTTGTCCACGGTCAAGGTCCCGTTGCCCCAGGGCGTGTTGTTTACCTGCAGCCAGAGGCTGAAAGCGAGGTTGTCACCCTGCGTGTAGTCTGTGCGCAGCCTGAGGCGTTGCCAGATGGTGAATGGGTCCTCTGTCTGGGTTCCATCCAGGCTCCAGCCCGTGAAGTTCCTGTTCGCGAAAGAGGATGCGTACACGTAGTGTTCGCCAGTCATGGCAACCTGCGAAGCCAGCGCGGGACGAAGGAAGAAGAGAAGACAAAGAAGCAGAAGAACAAGGAATAGGGAGAAGGTTCCCGCTTCAGTTCGGGGCACCAAGTGTCTCCACGCGGTTGCGGCCGTTTTTCTTGGCCAGATAGAGGGCTTTGTCGGCCTGATCGAGAAGTCCACGCAGATCCGAATCAGTGTGCCCGTTGACAGCCACACCGATGCTAACTGTCACGGGTATCTGTTTGCCACCCGATGATACGGCATGGTGCTCGACCTCGTGGCGCAACCGTTCGGCAAGCTGTTGGGTCTCATGGAGCCCTGAGTTCGGTGCAATAAGTGCGAACTCTTCGCCGCCATAGCGAGCCAGCACGTCGGATGTCCTTATATGTGAGCCAAGAGTGGATGCCACATGCCTGAGCACTTCGTCTCCAACTGCATGCCCATGAACGTCGTTGATGGCCTTGAAATGGTCCAGGTCGAGCATCAGCACGGAACAGGGATGGCCACCTCTACGGCAGACATCAAGAACCCTGTTCCCTTCTTCAAATAGCCTACGCCGATTGTACACACCCGTTAGTTGGTCTGTTACCGCCAAGTCCTCAAGTTTCTTGAATGAATCGGACAGCTTTTCGGTCATTACCCGAAAAGCCCCATAGAGCTGACTCACCTCGCGGATTCCGCCACGAGGTGGAAGGAGTTTGCATGAAGGACTGGTGGCGTCCTGGCCATCCATACAATCCGCCAGGTTTGCGATTGGGCGGCTGATGCGTTTGGCGGCAAAAAAGGCGGCGGCAAAAGCGATAAAGATGCTGGCGGCTCCGGCTGCGATCATGGTCCGGATGACACGGTCATAGCGTTGGCTGGCTTCTAACGCGGCAACTTGACCCGCCTCGTTGTTAATATGTTCGATGGCCTGGATGTCGTTGACCATGGCCGAATACGCTTGCGCGGAATTGCGCGCATAGTTCATGGCTTCGGCCAGGCGGCCTTCGGAAGCGGCTTTCAGGATGGCTTTGTCAGCGGAAAAATAAGCATCTTTGGTTGCGAGATAGCTTGAAAACGCCTGGCGCTCACCATCTGACCTCACAAGCGTTGCAAGCCTTTCATCAACCTGTCTGATCCTCGTCTCCTGCCTGCCCATGCGCCGGGCCACATGAGCCATCTCCTGCTCAGATTGGGCCAGAACATAAAGAAGCTCCAACCGCCTGAACTCCCCGACCATTCGAGTGAGTTCTCCGCATGTTCGGATGGTGGGAAGCCAGTTGCCGCCGAACTCGATGACGGAATCGCGAACTTGGGAAAACTGAAAAAGCCACGCGGCTTGAAAAGCTGCGTTGATGGAAATGATGAGGGCGGACAAAAAGAGAATTGTATGGTACAGGCGCATGGAATCGGTTCCTCAAGTTACAGCTCATGCCTTGCCACAGGGGGGAGGTCAAGGCTTGGGAAAGGCTCGTCCACAAGGAACTGGGAGGAAAATAATCTTTTTTCTCTCAGGTGTGACGCAAGTCACATCCAGAAATTTCAGGCAGGCTTAGATGTTTTGCCACAGAGGCAAGAACGCCAACCAACCTCAAGGGAGAATGTCTGATGAATATGTTCTGTTACCAGTGCGAGCAGACCAGCCACGGCAAGGGCTGCGATAAGATCGGAGTGTGCAGCAAGGACGAGACTACTTCCAACCTGCAGGACTTGCTTGTCTACGCCCTTCGGGGATTAAGCCTGGTGGCCGAGGAAGGTCGCAAGCTGGGTGTGGTGGATATCGAGGCTGACCGTCACGTGCCCGCCATGCTTTTTTCTACCTTGACCAACGTGAACTTCGATCCCGAGCGCTTCCAGGCCTGGATAAAGAAGACCGTTGAACTGCGCGAATCACTCAAGTCCAAAGTAAAGTCCGCGGGTGGCGCAATTCCGGGCCATGCTTCCGTTACCTTTACTCCGGCCGCCGACCTTGCCGGTTTGACCGCCCAGGCCTCTGAAGGCAAAGGCGGCATGAAGGACAATCCTGATACCGACCCCGACATCGTGTCCTTGCAGCACATGGTCCTCTTCGGCCTGAAGGGCCTGGCCGCCTATGCCGACCATGCACGCATCCTGGGCGTTGAGAACAAGGAAATCTACGACTTCATCCATGAAGCCATGGCCGCAGCCACCAAGCCCGGCCTTGGCATGGATTACTGGTTCAACACCTGCGTCAAAGCCGGTCAGGTGAACCTTCTGGCCATGGAAGCGCTCGACAAGGGCAACACCGAAACCTACGGCCATCCCAAACCCACCGCAGTGCCCCTGGGGCATATCAAGGGCAAGGCCATCCTGATCACAGGCCACGATCTGAAGGACCTGGAAGAGTTGCTCAAGCAGACCGTTGGCAAGGGCGTCAATGTCTACACCCACGGCGAAATGCTGCCCGCCCACGGCTATCCCAAGCTCAAGGAGAAGTACCCTCACCTGTACGGGCACTACGGAACCGCATGGCAGAACCAGCAGAAGGAATTCGCGGCCTTCCCGGGCGCCATTCTCTTCACCACCAACTGCCTGATGAAGCCCGCCCAGTCCTACAAGGACAACGTGTTCACCCATGGCCTGGTCGGCTTCCCGGACGTCAAGCACGTGGAGAGCTACGACTTCTCCAAGGTGATCGAGCACGCCCAGAAGCTGCCCGGATTCACTGATGACGCCCCTGGCAAGCAGGTTCTCACCGGATTCGCCCGCAACGCGGTTCTTGGCGTGGCCGACAAGGTCATCGACGCTGTGAAGGCCGGAGCCATCAAGCGCTTCTTCCTGGTGGCCGGATGCGATGGCGCCAAGCCGGGCCGCAACTACTACACAGAGTTCGTGGAAAAGCTGCCCAAGGACACCGTGGTTCTGACCCTGGCCTGTGGCAAGTTCCGCTTCTTCGACATGGACCTGGGCGACATCGGCGGCATTCCGCGCCTTCTGGACATGGGCCAGTGCAACGACGCCTACTCCGCAATCCAGGTGGCCATTGCCCTGGCTGGTGCCTTCAACTGCGGCGTCAACGACCTGCCCCTGTCCATGATCCTCTCCTGGTACGAGCAGAAGGCCGTGGCCATCCTGCTCACCCTGGTGGCATTGGGTATCAAGGACATCCGCCTTGGACCCTCCCTGCCCGCCTTCGTCACCCCCAACGTGCTGAAGGTTCTGGTGGACAAGCTCAATATCATGCCCATCACCACCCCGGACCAGGATATCAAGGCAATCCTTGGCTAATTAAGCCGACAAGACTGTTTCCATCCAACCTCACCACACGGGCGGCCGTCGCGAAAGCGGCGGCCGTCTGCGTTGCCAGAGGGTTCGGCGCAGGCCCTTGCGGCGAAAGCGGCAAAAGGGTTATCCGTAAACATGCTAGAACCATCGGGATACATAGGGCTCATTGCGCTCGGTTTCGGAGCGGGAGCTTTCGGTACCCTTATCGGCGCGGGCGGGGGCTTCGTGCTCATGCCGCTCCTGCTCGTGCTCTACCCGGATGACCCTCCCGCACTTCTGACAAGTATTTCCCTGGCTGCGGTGTTTTTTAACGCACTGTCCGGGACAGAGGCATACGCCATGGCAAGGCGGATCGACTACCGCTCGGCCCTGCTTTTCTCCTGCGCCACCTTGCCCGGAGCGATTCTCGGGGCGCTCAACACATCGTCCATTCCCAGGCGGACGTTCGATATAGTGTTCGGCCTAGCGGTCCTGGCCGCCGCGGCGTTTTTGTCGTTCAAAAAACCCGGGCGGGCCTGCGATGGGAAATCCTGCTCCAGCCACCAAACCTCGCGGTCCATCACCGATGCCCACGGGACCAGCTGGACCTACAGTTTCAACCCCGTCCTCGGTACGGGGCTCTCCTTGTTGGTGGGATATCTCTCCAGTTTCCTCGGCATCGGCGGAGGGATCATGCACGTGCCGCTCATGGTGTATCTGCTCAATTTTCCGGTGCATGTCGCCACCGCCACAGCGCAGTTCATCCTGGCCGTGATGTCCTTGTCCGGCACACTGACCCACGTAATGACTGGCGCCTTCTCCCACGGGGCGCATCGGACGGCGGCCCTGGCCATCGGCATGGTGGTGGGGGCCCAAGTAGGAGCCAAGCTATCGGACCGCATAGGCGGCACGGCCATCGTACGCCTGCTGGCAGGGGGTCTGGCTGTCCTGGGAATCCGCATTCTGCTTCTGGCTTTGGGGTGGTGGAAATAAATTGGAAAAAGTTTCGCCAGTGTGACGTGAATCACAGGCCCGTGTTCAAGCGGGCCTTATTGTTTGGCCAACACGCGACGGAGGAAACAAAATGAAAACGATACGTAAGATCGTGGAAATAGACGAGGAACTGTGCAACGGATGCGGCGAATGCATCCCCAACTGCGCCGAAGGGGCAATGTACATCGAGAACGGCAAGGCCAAGATCAAGGCTGACAAACTGTGCGACGGCCTCGGAGCCTGCCTGGGCCATTGTCCCATGGGCGCCCTGAAGATCATCGAGCGAGAGGCCGACGAATTCGATGAGGAAGCGGTGCATCACGAGCTCGAGGCCATGAAGAAGGCCGAGGCTGCGCCTAGCCTGGGCTGCGGCTGCCCCGGTTCCAGCATGATGACCATGAACCGCCCGGCCGGTGGGGGTTGCCCTGGGTCCCGAGCGGCCAATCTGGACCGTCCAGCTGGCGGACATAGAACCCCGGCTCAGGATGCAGCCGTGAAAGAATCCTACCTTGGACACTGGCCCGTGAAGCTGCGCCTGGTTCCGCCCGAGGCCCCCTTCCTGCGCGGCGCCGAGGTGATCATCGCGGCGGACTGCGCCCCGGTGGCGTTGCCCGGATTCAACCAGCGCCTGGCAGGCAAGGTGGTCATGATCGCTTGTCCCAAATTCGACGATCCACAGCCGTATCTGAGTAAGCTGGTGCAGATGTTTAGGTCCTCGGGGATAAAGAAGGTCCAGGTGCTTCGCATGGAGGTTCCCTGTTGCACTGGGCTGGCCACGCTGGTGAAGCAGGCCGCCCAGATGGCCGGAACAGAAGTGCCTGTGGAGGACCTGGTGGTCACCCGCATGGGCGAGCTCGTCCCGGCCAAGGATCTGGAGCCCATGGGCAGGATGCTTTAGATTTCAAGTAAGGTGCGAAAAAACAGGGCCGCCGGGCATTTGTCCGGCGGTCCTGTTTTGTTCGGGACGCAAAGCCTGACGCTTAATCCGCCTCGATGGTCACTCGTCTGGGTTGCACTTGACCGAATCGATCTTCCAACGGCCGTTTTCAAGAACCATCTGGAACACGGCGAGCCTCTTCTTTTCCCCAGGCCAGGCATAGGAGATGGTGGCCTTCGAATCTCCCGAGGAGTCAGTTCGGTACAGATACCCCGAGTCGCTCGCATCCTGGGCGCAGGTGAGGGGGTTGTATTCAGTGCCGCAGAGCTCACCCTTCAAGTACTTGCCCCCGCACTTGCTTTTAACTTCCCGCTTTTCCATCTCGGCCATGTCGCGCAGAAGCCGCTGGGTGAAGTGACCAGCATAGCCCTTGTCCGCCTTGGGCTTGTAGTCGGGCGTGTGCAGGACGAAGTTCAGCATGTTGTCGTCCTTGTCCGAGAGGCGAAGTATCGCGTCGAGGGCTGTTTCCGCCTCGCTCGAGGCGGTGTGGTATCCTTTTGGGGCAAAGGCGGCGGGTTTACCAGACTGTGTGAAGGCGGTGCTGCCAAGAAGGGTTGCGGCAGCGAAGGCGACGAGGGCAAGAAGCCTGGGTATCATTCGCATACGATGGTGCCTCACGGGGAGAATTATTCAGTCACATACGATTGCTTGAAATTACAAAAGAGTACGGACCTGAGCAAGCGGGGAGGGGCACCGGAGGCTTTCAGGCCGTGACGGGTTTTCATCGCCTGGCAAACAGGGTAGAAGGCGCGCTACGCCATGAACGTCGAACTCCTCAAAGGCCTCGTTCGCCTGGCCCGCCCGCACCAGTACCTGAAGAACCTCTTCGTGCTGCTGCCTCTGTTTTTTGGATGGAAGCTCTCGGATCAGGCGGCCATATCCGGTACGCTTCTGGCCTTTGCGGTGTTCTGCCTGGCCGCCAGCGCGGTCTATGTGTTCAACGACCTGCGGGACGCTCCCCAGGATCGCGAGCACCCCATCAAGAAAAACCGGCCCATCGCTTCGGGTCTTGTCAGCACCAGGGTGGCTTGGGTGTATCTGGCCTTCTTGGCCGGTGTGGCGCTTGCGCTTACTCCGCTGGTTCCGGGCAAGGCTTTCGCGGGCATCCTGGGGGCGTATCTGGTCATCAACGTGGCCTATTCCATGGGAATGAAGCACATGGCCATAGTGGACCTCATAAGCATCGCCGTGGGGTTCGTGCTGCGTGTTTTCGGAGGGGGATCGGCCTCCGGGATCACGCCCAGCCACTGGATCGTGATCATGACCTTCCTGCTGGCGCTCTTTCTCGGCCTGGCCAAGCGCCGCGACGACCTGTTGCTGGCGGCTTGCGGCCCCAAGACCCGCAAATGCCTGGACGGCTATTCCCTGGAGTTCGTCAGTCTGTGCATGGCCGTGATGGCCGGGGTGGTCATCGTCAGTTACATCCTCTACACTCTCTCGCCCGACGTCATGGCCAAGCATGGGACGGACCAGCTGTACCTCACCTCTTTGTGGGTGGTGGCAGGCATCCTGCGCTACATGCAGATAACCTACGTGGAGCAGCGTTCGGGCTCGCCCACCCAGGTGCTCCTGCGCGACCCGTTCATCCAGGTGTGCATCGGGTTTTGGGTGGTCTCCTGCTATCTGATTCTCTACGTCTTCAAGTAAGTGCCGGCTGCGGCCGATCTTGTGCACGAACCCCTTGACGAAGCGGCTCAATCCGGCCAACTTCGCCCGCGCATGCACACCATGATACACTCCCGGCGGGTGATGCTCTTCTACCCGCCCGGCAGATTCTACCAGCGCGGCGAGGACCGCTCCCAGGGCAACGTGGAGAACTCCACGGCCACCACCATGCGCGCCCCCAACGACCTGGGCTACGCTGCCGCAACCCTCAAGGCCAAGGGCTTTGAGGTTTTTCTGCGCGACTACCAGACCAGTCTGCGCACCCTGGAGGAGCTCCTGGCCGACTTCGACCGCTTCGCTCCGGACGCGGTCTTCGTTTCCATCACCAACGCGACCATCTTCCGCGACCTGGAGCTTGTCGCAGCCCTCAAGGAGCGCAGGCCCGGGCTTATGGTGATGCTCAAGGGAGCCATCTTTTTTAATCCGGAACAGGCCCTGCTCGACCAGCTTGACCTCTCCAACGCGGACTATCTGATCGGGTTGGAAAGCGATTTCATCGTGGGCGAACTTGCCCGGGCCCATTTCGAGGAACCGGGAGCAGTCCCGGCAATTCGGGGGATTCTCTACAAGAAAGACGGCGCCTGGTGCCGCACCTTCTTCGACTCCTGGGAAACAGACCTGGATTCGCTCCCCTTCCCGGACCGCTCGCTCATGGAGAATGCCCTCTACGTGCGCCCGGACACTGGCGAGCCCCAGGCCACCATCGCCACCTCGCGGGGCTGCCCGTCGCGCTGCATCTTCTGCGTGACGCCCACCATCTCGGGAACGAAACTTCGCCTGCGCTCGCCCGAGAATATCCTGGCGGAAATGCGCGAATGCTACCATCAGCACGGCATCCGCGACTTTTTCTTCAAGTCAGACACCTTCACCATCGACCAGAAGTGGACCCAGAAAGTGTGCCAGGCCATTCTGGAGTCGGACTTGGCGGGCAAAGTGCACTGGGTGGCCAACTCCAAGGTGAAGCCCCTGTCCCTGGAGACGCTTCAGGCCATGAAGCGGGCGGGATGCTGGCTGGTGGCCTTCGGCTACGAGTCCGGCCATGCCGAGACCTTGGCCCGCACCAAGAAGGGCACCACCCTGGAGGAGAACGTCCAGGCAGCCAAATGGGCCAAAGAGGCCGGGCTGCTCACCTTCGGCTTCTTCCTGATCGGCATGCCCTGGGAGACCCGGGAACACCTGGAAGCAACCCGGCGCCACATCTTCGAGCTGGACCCGGATTTCTTGGAACTGCACATCGCCGTGCCCTACCCGGGTACCGAGCTGCACGCCGAAGCCGTGGCCTGCGGGCTCATCCAGGAGTCCGTGCTCGGCAAGGACTACTTCAACGCCCCCACCGTGGGCACTGTGGCCCTGTCCATGCCCGAGATCGAGAAGTTCCGGCGCGACACCCTGCTCAAGTTCCACCTGCGCCCTTCATACATCTGGCGCAAGTTGCGCCATGCCGGGTCTGACCGGCGCATCCTCTCCAACTATTTCCGTTTCGGCATGCGCCTGCTGAAAAACACGCTGGGCGGCGCGCCCAAGAAGGCCCGTATGGCCGAGCGGGTGCTGGTGCTTGGCGCGAACTCTGACATCGGCCTGGCCATTGCCAACGAGTTCGCTGCCCGGGAGGGTTCAAATCTTATTCTGGCCTCCAGGGACACGGCAACGCTTTCGGCCAAGGCTGACGAGATCAGGCGTCAGCATGGCGTTGAGGTGGATGTCGTCGCCTTCGACGCCACGGACACGTCCTCCCACACGAATTTCTACCGCTCTTTGGCGCACCGGCCGGACGGCGTGGTTTTGGCGTTTGGGCTCCTGGACGACTCCGATCCCCTGCGGGTCATCGATGTGAACCTCATGGGGGCGGCCAGCATCCTGGAAACAGTGGCCAAGGACATGGAGGAGCGCCGGGAGGGCTTCATTGTGGGTATATCCTCGGTGGCCGGTGAGCGCGGGCGCAAGTCCAACTACGCCTATGGTGCGGCCAAGGCCGGACTGACAGCCTATCTCTCCGGGCTGCGCCACCGGTTGTTTTCGTCGGGTGTCCCGGTGCTTACGGTGCTGCCTGGCATGGTGCGCTCCAAGATGACCGCGCACATGCGGCTGCCGGCATTTGTCACAAGCACGCCGCAGCGTGTGGCGCAGGATGTCCACAAGGCTTGGCGCGAAGGGCGCGACGTCGTGTACACGTCTGCCATGTGGCGCCCCATAATGTGGATCATCCGCAACCTTCCTGAATTTCTCTTCAAACGGACGAATCTCTAGATGGACATTCTGTTTCTCAACCACAACGTCGAAAACTACGGCACCTACTTCCGCTGCTTCCATTTGGCCAAGGGCCTGACCCGGCGCGGCCACAAGGTGACGCTTTTGTGCGCCAACCGTGAGGACACCCTGTCTGTCACCAAACGAGTTGATGGCGGCCTGACCACGGTGCTCTTGCCCAAGTACAAGCTGCGCGGTTTTCACACCCTGCACACCCTGCGCATGTTCTACAACACGGCGTATGCCCTGTTTTCGCGATACGACGTGCTGCACACCTTCGCTTTTCCCCTGCACCCCATGGCCGTGCCCACCCTGGCCGCACATTATCTGCGCCCTGGGCTCAAGCTGGTGCTGGACCATGACGACCTCTGGAAGGGCGGCTTCGCCAACCAGCATCCCGGCCCCTATCAGCGTGTGGTTGGCTGGTTCAACGACAACCTCCCCAATATGGCCAAGCAGTGCACCGCAGCCAGCGCCATGCTCATGGACTCCTTCCGTGCGGCCGGAGTGGCTGAGGAGAAAATCCACTACATTCCAAATTGTCCGACCATGGTACGCTCCACGCTGACCAAGGCCGAGGCGCGCGCGGCCACCGGGCTGCCGGGAGACGCCCCCCTGGCGCTCTCCATGGGGCACACCTACACGGAGTCGCTTTTCATCATGCTCGACGCCTATGAGCGCGCCCGCACCATCGTGCTTGGCCTCAAGCTGGCCTTTTTGGGCAAGATGCACATTCCGGATTCATTCGAAGAACGGCTTAAGCCGTATCTGGAGCGGGCGAGCGGGGACATCATCCGCCTGGGAGAAAGGCCGCCATCGGACGTGCCCACGTATTTGGCCGCTGCGGACGCCCTTCTTCTGCCCATGGACGACGACCCCATCGAGAAGGCGAGGTTCCCGATCCGCTTCGGGGACTACCTGGCCTCCGGCGTGCCCATTGTTTCCAACGCCGTAGGGGAGATCGAGCGGTTCCTCACAGAGCACGACTGCGGCTATGTGGCTCCGGTGTCCGATTCGGCCGCCTTCGGTGACCAGATCGCACTGGCGCTCACCGACGAGACCCGGCGTGGGGTGATCCATGAGAACGCCCGGCGGCTTATCGAGACTGAGCTCAATTGGGACGCTGTGGCCGCCAAGCTGGAGGGAATTTACGAACTGGCGAGAAGGTGAGAGTGCTGGGGCTCTGCCCCAGACCCCGGCGGGCTCCGCCCTGCACCCGCCAGGGGGGATGCCCCCCTGGACCCGGCAATAGCTTCGCGGGATTCGCGAGCGGACATGGGCTGAACGCGGGAGCGCCGCCGATGCCGCGCCCATGGCGGCGATTTTAAGAATATTCGGGCATTGAGCGCGGCTTTGCGCGCTCCATGCCTAAGAAAGCTTCGCATCGACAGACGCGGAGCAATACAGGATTCCAAAGGAACTTCGTTCCTTTGGCGGGAGAGTTCAGAGAGGGCGGCACCCTCTCTGGCCGCCGGAGGCATCCCCCTGAGATGAAGCCGAAACATGTTCTTCTGGCCCTCGTGGTGACCGCCCTCTGGGGTGGCAACTTCGTGGTTATTACCATCGGGCTTCAGTCTTTCCCGCCGATTCTCTTGGCCGCGTTACGGTTCGTGCTGGCGGCTGTGCCGGTGTTCTTCCTGCCGCGGCCGGACATTTCCTGGCGGCGAATGATCGCGTTGGGGGTGGCCTGGTTCGTGGCCCAGTTCAGCCTGCTCTTTCTGGGCATGGCTGTGGGCATGCCCCCCGGACTGGCGTCGGTGGTGCTGCAGACCCAGGCGTTCTCCACCATCGTGCTTGCGGCCGCCTTGCTGGGCGAGACCCCGAGCTCACGCCAGATGACGGGAACCTGTGTGGCCCTGGCCGGACTGACATTCATCTCGCTCACCGCCGGGACCGACGGCGTGTCCGTGGCGGGATTCTCGCTGGTACTGGGAGCGTCGTTCTTCTGGGCCGTGGGCAACATTCTCATGCGCGGCGCGGGCAAGGCGGACATGCTGCCGCTGATCGTTTGGTTGAGCATCATCCCGCCCCTGCCGCTCTTTGCCATGTCCTGGGTGTTCGAGGGGCAGGAGCGCATCGCGTATGCCCTGACGCACATGAACATGGCCGGGGTGGGTTCGGTGCTCTACCTGACCGTCTGCGCCACCATCATGGGTTACGGCGGGTGGGGGAAGCTTCTCAAAACGTATCCCGCGAGCGCGGTGGCGCCGTTCTCGCTTTTGATACCGGTATTCGGGACCATCTGCGCGTACTTGGTTATGGGCGAGACCTTTGGCCCTCAGCGTTTGGTCGGAATGGCGCTCATCCTGGTGGGACTGGCCGTGGTGGCCATACCGAGGTTTGGCTTCGCGAAAGCAGGGTGATGACCCCAGCGCAGCCAGCTTAAAGTTTTTGAAAGAGAGCCCGGAGAGAAATCCATTTTTAAGTAGTATTCTCTCTGGCCGCCGGAGGCATCTTACTCTTATGCGAATCTTCATACCGGCCATGGGCCGCGTGAACACAAAAAACCGCGATGGCAGCGAGGTCCGCTTTTCGGAGATCGCCAAGCGTTGGCTGGCCTGGGGCCAGGAACTCGTGGTCATGCTCCCCAAACGCCAGATCGGCGTGTTCGAGTCTCAGGGCGTTTACGGTATGGACTACCGGGTATTCCCCGAGCCTTTCGAGAGTGAAGCCGACAGCCTGGGCAACGTGCTCAAAACCTACCTTTGGCGTCTTTTCCGCTGCCTGTTTGTGGCCTACCCGGACAGGCTCGACGCCATCTATGCCCCGTCCGATTTCTTGGTGGACCTTATCCCGGCGCTTCTGGCCAAGCTCAAGAATCCCAAGGCCAAACTCACGGTGTGCGTATTCTTGATCGCGCCCAATCCCTTCAGGGGCTACGAGAACGTGTTCCGGCCACGCTGGCGTGTGCCCACCATCCGAGGGCTGCTGTACTGGTCCACCCAGATGCTGGCCATCGGCCTGGTACGGCTGTTCGGCGGGCGAATGCTGGTGCTCAATTCTCTGGACCGCGACACCCTCTTGGGGCGCGGGGTGGATTCCGACGCCGTGACTGTGGTCACCATGGGTGTGGACGTTGGCGAATTCGAGTCCGTGTCGGTCGAGCCGGAAACTCCTCGCTACGACGGAATATTCTTGGGCCGGCTGCACCCGCAGAAAGGGCTTCTGGACCTGGTGAAAATCTGGCGCAGGGTGTGCGAATCCAGGCCAGACGCCAAGTTGGGTATCATCGGCGGCGGAAGCGACGCCTGGTTCGAGCGCCTTACAAGCGAGATTGGCAAGTTTGATCTTGAACCGAATGTGGACCTCCTTGGCTTCAAGCAGGGCGCGGAAAAGATACGCCTATTAAAGAACGCTGGCTGTTTCTGCATGCCCAGCCATTATGAAAGCTTCGGGCAGGTGGCTGTGGAGGCAATGGCCTGCGGTTTGCCCGTGGTGGCCTACAATCTGCTCATCTACGACGAGATCTTTCCTGGCGGCATGATTCGCCTCCCCCAAGGCGATGTGGAAGGCTTTGCGGCCGAGGTACTCAAGGTTCTGGAGGATCCGGCCCGGCATTCCCTGCTTGTGGCCGAGGCCGCTCTCGTGGCAGCCCGATTCGACTGGGAGGCCATAGCACGAAGCGAGCTGGAGCTGGTCGGCGGGTAGTGCCGGAGGGGCTCATCTTTTCACGGGGTCAGTCTTGGTTGCTGAAGGAGAATTCTTTCCTGCATAGAAAACAGGGAATCGTCCCTGCCTTCCCTTTCGAGTTGTTCGAGCCCACCTCGCTTCGTTGGTGTATGATTCCGCGGTCATTCTCTCCTCTTGCCACATATTGATCTGAAATTATTACATATTTATAGCGGTAAGCGTCTTGCTTGTCCGGCCGTCCGCATACAGCTGGGATTGGCCGTTATTACAGCCATTTATTAATACTGTGTTAATAACATTGGAAATTAATTTTCCGTGTTGAGTGGATAATAATTATTATTACTAATAATGTGAGGTCTAAAAAATTATGTAGTGTGTAGTGAAGTTAGAAATATTTATATTGTTGCAAGATGAAAAAAGTCAGGATTGAGTGCTGAAATTCAGAAATTTAAGTTGACTTACTGCAAAAATGTAATAATTTAATTGATGATTGTAAAAATAAATAGTGATTAAAGGAGGATAAGCCATGTTTAAAGAATTCCTGCCTAGCCTCCGGAAGCAGTCACTTGCCACCAGGAGGCCCACGAGCATTTCGGACCTTATGGAGGATTTTTGGAAAGAACCGTTCGGTTCTTTCCCGGCGTTTCCTTTCCTCAAAGATGCCGCCTATCCCGCTGTGGATGTGAGTGAAACCGAATCAGAGGTTGTGGCCAAGGCTGAGCTCCCGGGTCTCGAGCCTGCGGATGTGGACGTCATGCTCAACAGCGACGTGCTGACCATCCGAGGGGAAAAGAAATTCGAGGATGAAGAGAAAAAGGACAATTATCACCGCATAGAGCGCAGTTACGGCAGTTTTCGCAGGTCGATTGCGTTGCCGGCATCGGTTGACGACCAGACGGTCAAAGCCAAGTTCGACAAAGGGATCCTGACGATCACCATGGCGAAGGCGGAGAAATCGAAAACCAAAAAGATCACGATCGAATCCTAGACATGCGGTTTTATGGAGGGGGCTCGCTTTCTCCTCCGAAGCTCCAAGTGGCAATGCAAAGCCGGGTTTAAGTTTATTCGCGCCAGGTAATCAAAGAATCAACAGGAAGGCGAAGAGATGACCCGAAGTTTGTCCAACAAAGATTTTGGTGGTTTGGGAAACTCCGATGAAATCGCTTCCTCTGTCGTAATGCTGTCTGTGTTGAACGTGGAGAACGTGCGGCGCAAGCAGAGGGAAGAAGGGAACTTTGACTGCTTCGGACGTGCCTCCCAGGGGTTTTGCGACCAGACGTGCTGCTTGCATCATGCCAACTGCATGTACATATCGAAGCTGCTTGGCGGGATAGGAGAAAGGAAACACATGAATGCATAGCCTTCGCGAAAAGGTCCGGCTGATCTGCCTTGTGCGGCCGTGCCAGAGCTTTCGCACATGCGGGAAGCCTGAAACCGAAGCATAAAATGAAACCGGTTTAAGCGGCCAGCTTGGCGAAGATCGACCGTCAACGCATAGAATCCATCGCCTGATAACCGGTTTGGGCCATGGATTCAGGTGGCGTGCGCAGCAGCCAGCAGGTGAGTAACCCGACGATTGGGGGTTAAACCTGGGTTGGGCAAGATTTATAAACCGGAAAATAGAGCGCCGATTGTCCTTGAAGAATATCAAGGCCAGTCGGCGCTTGATGTTTTGGTCTGCATTTTTTGATGTCCCTTTCTTGGGAGCGCGTTGAAGCAGCCTACAGCTCCACTTGATTCCCCAATTCCACCACCCGTCCGGGCGGCAGGTTGAAGAATGATGTCGCGTTCCAGGAGTTGCGGGACATGAAGACGAAGAGTGTCTTGCGCCATTGGGCCATGGGCGCCGTGCCCGTGGTGAGTATGGTTTCGCGCCCCAGGAAGAACGAGGTGGAATAGATGTCCATGGCCAAGCCTTTCTGGGTGGCCAAGTCCAGTATCTCGGGCATGCGCGGGGATTCCATGAAACCGTAACGAGCTGTGACCCTGTAGAAGCCCTGGCCGAGATCCTCGATGCTTACCCTGTCTTCGTCCGGTACGGTGGGCGTTTCCGCGGCAATGATGGAGAGCAGGATCACCCTCTCGTGCAGGGCTTCGTTATGCTTGAAGTGGTGCAACAAGGTATGGGGCACGCCTTCGGGGGAGATGGACATGAACACGGCAGTGCCAGAGGTGCGCTGTGGGTTGTATTCGGCAATGTCTTTTAAGAATATGTCCGTGGGCATGCGCATCATGCCATAGTGCCTGGCCAGAATGGCCCGGCCGTCCCGCCAGGTGATCATGACCGTTAGAACAGCCAGGGCGATGCTGATGGTTATCCAGCCACCGTCCACAATCTTGAGCAGGTTCGCGCCGAGGAACGAGCAGTCAAACGCCAGGAAAATGACCAGAAGCGTGGCGCTTTTCCACATGGGCCAGTTCCATTTGATGCGGGTGACCTCGAAGTACATGAACGATGTTATGGCCATGGTTGCGGTGACGGCGATTCCGTAGGCCGCGGCCAGGCGGCTCGATTCCTTGAACAGCAGCACCAGCGACAGGCAGGCGATCATGAGCATCCAGTTGACCGTGGGCAGGTAGATCTGCCCGATGGCCTCCTTTGAGGTGTGGATGATGTGCATGCGTGGTGTGAAGCCCAGTTGGATGGCCTGCTGGGTGAGTGAGTACACCCCGGAGATCATGGCCTGAGAGGCGATGATGGTGGCCAATGTGGACAGGGCAACCATGGGGTAGAGAAGGGATTCGGGCACTAGGGCGTAGAACGGGTTCACGTTGACGATGTCCGGGTTGTCCAAAAGAAGCGCGCCCTGGCCGTAATAGTTGAGCACCAGCCCCGGGAGCACGATGCTGTACCAGGTCAGGCGAATGGGGAAGCGTCCGAAATGGCCCATGTCGGCGTAGAGCGCCTCCCCGCCGGTGATGCACAGCACCACCGAAGCCAGGGCCACGATGCCGTGGAAGTGGTTTTCGGCGAAGAAGTTCACGGCATGGATGGGGTTTAAGGCGGTCAGAATCAGCGGCTGGCGGACGATGGACACGATCCCCAAGGTGCCGATCAGCGTGAACCAAATGATCATCACTGGTCCGAACACCTTGCCGATTGTGGCTGTACCGTGCTTTTGCATGAAGAAGAGGCTTATCAGAACAAGGCAGGTCAAGGGCACAACGTAAGGCGCTGCCGCGTCAGTGGCCATGTTCAGGCCTTCGATGGCTGAGAGAACCGAGATGGCCGGGGTGATCACCCCGTCGCCGTAGAGCAGCGCCGCGCCGAATGCGGCCAGAACGGTCAGAAAGGACCACCATTTTCCCTGGTTGGCTGGTCCGCCCTTGAGCATGGCCAGAAGAGCGTAGATGCCCCCCTCGCCTTTGTTGTCGGCCCGCATGATAAAGATCACGTACTTCAGGCCGACCACGATCATGAGCGACCAGAACACCATGGACAGTATCCCCAGCACATTGCCCGGGGTGGGCGCCACGGCGTGCAAGCCGGAAAAACATTCCTTGATGGTGTAGAGGGGGCTGGTGCCTATGTCTCCATAGACAACACCAAGCGCGGCCAGGGACAACGAAGCGGTTTGAACGGGCGAGCATGCCGGCTGCCCGGGCGTAGGGCCGCCGTCTAAAGAACAAGAGCGCATGAATACCTCCGGAAGATCAATGGGGAAGGCCCCGGATCTGGCCGGAGTGCTCCCTTCGAAGCCTACGAGGTTAGCTGACGGGCTCGGGCCGAAAGGTGCCCTACGCAATATGTGCGATTCGCCCCGTTGAAGTGGGTCCCCCGTCCTCGCGTTTGGCGAGGTTCGGCAATGTGCTACGACGCATGACTATGCCCCTCCTATTGTCTCGTCAACAACAACCCACGCTTTCTTTTTTCCGAGGATGGTCTATGCATGAGCATCGATTCACGTAAACGGAGGAAGGCATGAACGTTCTCATCGTCTATTATTCCATGTACGGACATATCCACACCATGGCCCAGGCCGTAGCCGAGGGCGTAACGCAGGTGGAAGGAGCGAAACCGCTTCTGCGCCGTGTCCCCGAAACCTTGCCTGTGGACGTGCTGACCAAAATGGGCGCACTCGACGCCCAGAAAGCCCAGGCCGACATACCTGTGTGCACTCTGGACGAGCTGGGGCAGGCCGATGCGGTCATCTTCGGCACCCCTACGCGTTTCGGCAACATGTGTGGGCAGATGCGCCAATTCTTGGACTCGACCGGCCAATTGTGGGTCAAGGGAGCCCTGGTGGGCAAAGTGGGCTCGGTGTTCGCAAGCTCCGCCACCCAGCACGGCGGACAGGAGTCCACCATACTCACCTTCCATGTGACCCTGCTGCACCAGGGAATGATCGTCGTGGGGCTGCCCTACGCCTTCCAACAGCAGACCGGGGTGGAGGAAGTGAAGGGCTGTTCGCCTTACGGCGCCACCACCATAGCGGGTGCCGACGGTTCGCGTATGCCCTCGGCCATCGAGCTGGACGGGGCTCGCTGGCAGGGCAGGCATGTGGCGGAGATTGCTTCGAAACTGACGAGGTAAGAAGAAAAGTAAGAATAAGGGGGAAACCTTTTGTGAACAAAAGGTTTCCCCCAACCCCTTCCAAAAAACTTTGATCCGCTTCGCGGCCTAGGCGTCCTTCCAGTTCCACCAGAGCAGTTTCTGCGGGTCGCGCAGGTGAGGCGGGGTCTTGGCGAAGTACACCGCCGAGCGGAAAACGTAGAGCACGCATCGGTCCTGCTTCGAATTCGTGAGTGCGCAGAGAGCGTCGTACATCTCTTGAGGGTCACGCCCGGCCAGTTCCTCAAGGCTTCGGATGTTTAGAATCCACAAGTCCTTGGCCATGCGCGGCCCGACTCCCGGGATGGTTCTGAAGAGCTTCTCGGTCTGCTTGTCCATAGGTGAGTGTTCCCCTATCATCTCCAGGCCATGACCAAAAGCCTACTTGTTTCCGGCACGCACTCCGGGTGCGGCAAGACCTCGCTGACCCTGGGGCTATTAGCCGCGTTTTCGCGACGGGGCCTGCGTGTGGCTCCTTTCAAGACCGGACCGGACTTTATCGATCCGGGGCTCCATGCCCTGGCCTGCGGGCGCAAGAGCCACAACCTGGATTCCTGGATGCTATCGGAAGACGCGAACCAGGCGCTTTTTGCCCGTTACGCAGCCCAGTCGGACGTGGCCGTGCTGGAAGGGGTAATGGGCCTCTTCGACGGCGCCTCCGGTGTGGGCGAGCAGGGCAGCGCAGCGCACATGGCCAAACTTTTAGGGATCTCTGTGGTTCTCGTTATTGACGCATCAGGCATGGCTCGCAGCGCCGCCGCCGTGGCCCAGGGCTTCGCGGGGTTCGATCCTGATCTGAATCTGGCCGGAGTCGTGTTCAATCGCGTCGGAGGGCCCGGGCACCGGTCCATCTTGAGCGAAGCCATGGAGTTGGCAAAAATTCCTGTCTTGGGCTTTCTGCCCAAGGACCTGGAGCTTGCCGTACCTTCGCGTCATCTCGGGCTTGTAACCGCCCAGGATCTGGGCGAGCGGCCTCAATGGATGGAACGTCTGGCCGATTGGGTTGAGACAGCCGTGGATCTGGACAGCCTTCTCAAAGCCTTGCCTGAAACAGCCGTGGGCGCCTCGGTGGAAGAGGCTTCGACCGCACCGAGAGTGCGCTTGGGGGTGGCCAGAGACCGGGCCTTCTGTTTCGCGTACGAAGAGAACCTGCGCCTTTTGGAATCTGCTGGCGCGGAACTTGTCTTTTTTTCGCCGCTGACCGATGCGCGCCTGCCCGGGAGGATCGATGGCCTGTATCTGCCTGGCGGCTACCCGGAACTCCACGCCAGTGCCTTGTCGGAGAACGCCGCCATGTTGGCGGACATTCGAGAATTTTCCCTTTCAGGCCTGCCCGTGTACGGTGAATGTGGCGGCTTCATGGCCCTGATGGAGTCCATTGAGGACATCGGGGGGCGGGTATGGCCCATGGTCGGAGTGTTCCCCTGCAGGGCCAGAATGGGTGAGCGGTTTGCCGCCCTGGGCTATCGGGAGGTCCGTTTCATGGCCTCCACGCCCCTTGGTCCGGCCGCAACCGCTGTGCGAGGGCATGAGTTCCATTATTCGCATCTGGTTGCGGTTCCGGATGTGCCAGCTGTTTATGCGCTGGAAGGCCGGACCGGAAAGCTCGATTCGCCCGAAGGATTTCTTCGCTGCAACACTCTGGGCAGCTATGTGCATCTGCACTTCGCCTCTAACCCGGCAGTGGCCGCGCACTTTGTGGCGGCGATGGCCAGAGAGGCACGGCCAAAATCATGACTCCGAAGTCCAGCTCCGCGTCACTCAGGCAGGGCTTCACCACCGGTTCTGCTGCTGCAGCGGCCGCTAAGGCGGCCCTGGAGTTTCTTCTCACATGCCGTTCCGGGTCGTCCGTGGATATCCCGCTCCCAACCGGAGGACGGTTGCAGGTCCCGGTGGAGTCCGTGAAGTTGGAGGATGGCGGAGCCCGCGCCTTGGTGGTCAAGGACGCTGGAGACGATCCGGACGCCACCAACCGGGCGCGCATTTCCTGCCTGGTCACGCTCGCCCCCTCCACACTGGGTGGACTGCACATAGAAGGGGGGACCGGCGTCGGCCGGGTAACACTTCCCGGGCTGCCCGTACCCGTGGGCCAAGCCGCCATCAATCCGGTACCTCGGGAGCAGATCGGGCAGGCCGTTCGTGAAGTCTTGGCCCTGGCGGGTTATGCAGGGTCGGTCAGTCTGCTTGTGGAGGTTGAGGGCGGGGAGGCCATGGCGTCAAAAACCTTGAATCCGCGCTTGGGCATTGTAGGCGGCATATCGATTCTAGGTACCCAGGGGATTGTGAAACCTTTCAGTCTGGACGCCTGGAAGGCAACGATTGATTCAGGGCTGGAAGTGGCCCGGGCCGCAGATATTACGGTAGCCGCGTTTTCCACGGGCAGGCGCAGCGAGCGCCTGCTCATGGCCAGGCACCCGGAGCTGTCCGGTCTGGCGTTCGTCCAGGCCGCGGACTTCTTCGCCTATTCGCTTCAGCAGGCATCCGAGCTCGGTTTTTCTGAAATCGTCTGGGGATGTTTTTTGGGAAAGCTGGTCAAGATGGCCCAGGGATTGGCCTACACCCATGCTCACGAAGCGCCTACGGATTTCGGGCTCTTGGCGGAACTGGCCGGGCAGGCTGGTGCGGACGAACGGGTCCGTAGCGAGATTTTCACGGCAAACACGGCCCGGCACGCCTTGGAGCTTATTCCCGAAAGCGAGGTGAGGGAAAGGTTCGTGGAAAGGGTGGTCAGGAAAGCATTGAGCGCGGCCCGGGACCATGTTGGGCCGGGGCCGCGCATGGGAATCTGCTGTTTCGGTTTCGACGAAACGGTTCTGGCCGAGGCCTACACCTCGTAATCGATGACCCTGCGCTCGGCGACAACGCTTTTTACGAACTCCACGACCTTCAGGTGTTCGGGGTGTACGGCGTAGGCCTTGAGGTCCTCTTTGGTTTTGAAAACGGTGTAGAGGACGATGTCGGTGGGTGGGACGGACTCGAAAAGGCCTGAAACGGCCACTTCCAGTTCCATCACGCCGGGCACCTTGGCGGGGAGTTCCTCAAGCAGGGCCTTCATTTTAGCAAGGTTTTCGGCTTTGGGCTTGCCGCCTGCCTCGTCTTTTAATGTCCACATGACGATGTGCTTGATCATGTCGTGTCCTTTTGATTGATTTGGGCGGCCCGCAAGAAGCGGACTGTCGAGAGAATACCGGCAGGTTTACATCAAGTAAAGGCGGGGAAAATGGGCGGACAGTCGCAGAGTACCAAAACACACCCCATCGAAGTCATCGGGCTGGGCATGGGCGGAAGCATCAGCCGGTCGGAAATGGAACGCATAGTCTCGGCGGATGTGATGGCCGGAGGAACTCGCCTGCTGGAGCGTTTCGCACATCTTCCGAGCCAACGGATTATCATCTCCACGCCATTGTCCGGCGCCATGGACCGGATTGAACAGGCCAGGAACAGAGGGGAGAGCGTGGTGGTCCTGGCGGACGGGGATCCCCTGTTTTTTGGAATAGGAGCCACCCTGCTAGAACGCTTCGGCAGGGATGCGCTGCATTTCACCCCGGGAATATCCGCAGTGCAGGCGGCCTGCGCGCGCATCGGCCTTGCCTGGAACGATCTCCCCGTGGTGTCTCTGCACGGAAGGTCCGACTCCAGCCCCATCATGGCTGCGTTGGCTGCCAAAGGCCGGGCGGCGGTTTACACGGACAGCGAGAACACACCCGCCAGCGTGGCCAGGCTCCTCATCGAACGGGGATTGGCCACGGCCGCGGTTTGGGTGCTGGAGGAACTGGGCGCTCCGGGAGAACGCGTGCGAAGGTTCAGCCCTGGCGAGGCTGCCCAGGAGGAATTTTCCCCGTTGAACCTGGTGATCATCGAGGCTTCGTCAGCCCAGAACGGGCCACCCGTGCTCGGGCAGGCGGACGTTGCGTACGAAAAGCAAGATGGGCTCATAACCAAATGGCCCGCCCGGGCCTGCACCCTGGCCATGTTGCGGTTGACCAGGGACGGCGTCCTCTGGGATGTTGGGGCGGGTTGCGGCTCTGTTGGGATTGAAGCGTGTTCTCTCATGCCCCTGGGCAGGGTGTTTTCGGTGGAGCGAGACCCGGAGCGTCACGCATCCATACGGGAGAACATTCGCCGCTGCGGGGCCTGGCAGGTCAAGGCGGTGAAAGGGGAAGCCCCTGAGGCGTTCATCGGTCTGCCAGACCCGGACAGAATTTTCGTAGGCGGCTCCCTGGGGGGCGGAATCGCCGCCCTGGACCAAGCTTGCCGCAGGCTTAAACCCGGCGGGCGGATTGTGGCCAACACAGTGCTCTTGGGTTCGCTCAACCTGGCGGTCGGGCATTTCAAGAACCTAGGGTGGGTGATGGAAATCACCCAGATTCAGGCCAGCCATTGCTCCCCCCTGGCGGCGGACCTGCATCTGGTGGCGGACAACCCTGTTTTCATCGTAGCGGCGGACAAACCAGCCTGAATCTGTTAGCAGCTTGGCCATGCAGTCACTCTACGAACTCTCCACCAACATCTTCGAGCCCATGGTCCGCTTTTGGGAGGACCCAAAAACCGAGCGGACCATTTCCGCCTCGCTGGTGATCATTTTTTTGGCCTCCCTGGCGGGAATCGAACTCAAGCGACAGGGACTTCTGCCCGCCTGGATGGCTTCGTTCACTCCGGACCACCATTTCCATGCGGTCAGCGTTGCCTTCTCCATGGTGCTCATCATGGAGGTTATCGGGCTCATCCTCATCCTCCCGTGTTCTTTTTCCAAGGCAATGGGCAAGCAGTTTGAAATCCTGTCGCTCATTCTCCTGCGCAACTCCTTCAAGGAACTGGTCAACCTTCCCGAACCGATCCACATAACTGCCGACTGGACACCCATACTGCACATTGTTGCCAACGGCGTGGGCGCCCTGGTGATATTCGGGCTCCTTGGGGTCTATGACCGCCTCCAGCAGCCACAAAGAAAGCTGGCCCGGTCCGGGCATGCCCGTTACGCCTTCATCGCCTCGAAGAAGATCGTGGCGCTCATCCTGCTTGGAGTCTTCGCAGCGCTCGGGGTCAGGGCCATCTGGGAAGGGTTGGTCCACAAGCCGACCTTCGACTTCTTCGACACTTTCTACACAGTGCTGGTCTTCGCGGACATACTGCTGGTTCTTCTGTCCCAACGCTTCATCCCCGGCTATCTTGCTGTATTTCGCAACTCTGGCTACGCCCTGGCCACCCTGGGCATCCGTCTGGCCCTGGCCGCTCCGCCATACTACAACACCTTGTTGGGTATCGGGGCCGCGCTCTACGCTGTGGGGCTTACCTGGACGTTCAACAGGCTCTCGGACAGGCCGGAGTGCGGGACCAAACAGGCATGACCCCGAGAGTCCACTTCGTCGGCGCGGGCCCTGGAGACCCTGAGCTGCTTACCCTCAAGGCTGCCCGGGTCATCGCCCAGGCCGACCTGGTTATCTATCCAGGCTCGCTCACACCGAAGGAAGTCACTGATCTGGCCAAGCCCGGAGCGGAACTTTTGGACAGTGCCTCCCTGACTTTGGAACAGACCCATGAAGCCATCATGGAAATCGTTCGCCGGGGCGGCCGGGTGGCCAGGCTCCAGGCCGGAGATCCGGCCCTTTACGGAACCGTGGGCGAGCAGGCCAGGCTCCTGGAAGCGGCAGGGGTGGAGTACGCAGTGGTTCCGGGGGTTACGGCTGCAGCAGCCACCGCTGCCGCACTCAGGGTGTCCGCAACCGCGCCTGAAATCACCCAAACCCTCATCCTCACCCGTTTGGCAGGCCGTACCCCGGTGCCCGAGGCCGAACGTCTGCGAGATTTGGCCAAACATCGTAGCGCCTTGGCCGTGTACTTGAGTTCCACTGATCCGGAGACCGTTCGCGAGGAACTTCTGGCCGGGGGCTATCCGGCGGACACCTGCGTGGCCGTGGCCCACCGGGTGGGCTGGCCCGAGGAGGAGTTGCACCTCTCCACCGTACGGGCTTTTCCGGAACTGGTCCGCGAGCGCAATCTGATGAAGCAGACGCTTTTCATGGTGCTGCCAGGGTACGGGGCCATCACACGCTCGAAACTCTACGACCCGAAGTTCTCCCACGGCGCCAGGCCGGGTGGCGAGTGATACCATGGGAGGAGGCTGACCGTGGAAACCCTGACCATTAGAACCGCCAAGCGCGAACAGCTCCTGGCCATCACCGGCCAGATCCAGGATATGGTGTCCCAGAACGGCTGGAAGGACGGCATGCTCTTCCTGCACTGCCCCCACACGACAGCCGGGCTCACCATCAACGAAAACGCCGACCCGGACGTGGTCCGGGATATCCTGGCCACACTTGCGCGGCTGGTGCCGGAGCGCGGCGACTACCACCATGCGGAAGGCAATTCGGACGCACACCTGAAGGCCAGCTGCATGGGGCCGGGACTGAATCTTTTCGTGGAGAACGGGAAGCTCTGCCTGGGAACTTGGCAGGGGGTGTTTTTCTGCGAGTTCGACGGCCCCAGGACCAGGCAACTCTGGGCCAAATGGATGGGGAAATAGCACAGGAGAAATGTTATGGCAGGGGCTCTGCCCCTGCACCCCGCCAGGGGAAATCATTTCCCCTGGACCCCTCAATAGCTTCGCGGCCAGAAACGTTAACGTTTCTGGCCGCGAAGCTATATGGGATTCCAAAGGGACTTCGTCCCTTTGGCCGCCGGAGGCAATTCTCTTGTTTATTCGTCCTTGAGCGCCCTGGTCATCAAGTCGCGCACCGCCTGGGCCGGGTCCTTGTCCTCGTAGAGGATGGCGTTGACCTGCTCGGTAATGGGCAATTCCACCTTGAGTTTCTTGGACAGCGCATGCACGGCCTGGGTGGTTTTGACGCCCTCGGCCACCATCTTCATCTCGCCCAGGATGTCCATGAGCTTCTGGCCACGCGCCAGACGCTTGCCCACCTGCCGGTTGCGGGAGAGGTCGCCGGTGCAGGTCAGCACCAGGTCGCCAAGGCCGGAGAGGCCCATGAAGGTTTTGGGGTCCGCTCCCATCTTGGAGCCAAGCCGGCCCATTTCCGCAAGTCCTCGGGTTATGAGTGCCGCGCGGGCATTGGAACCGAAACCAAGCTCGTCCGACACGCCCGCGGCGATGGCGATGATGTTTTTTACCGCGCCGCCCAGTTCCACGCCCCTGACGTCCTTGTTGGTGTAGACACGGAAATAATCGGTTGCGAACAGGTCCTGCACGTCTTTGGCCAAGGTCTTGTCCTTACAGCCGAGGCTTACGGCCGTGGGCATGCGGCGGATGACTTCATAGGCGAAGCTGGGGCCGGAAAGGACCGCGAAGCGGTGCTTTTTGGCCCCCATGGCCTCGTCACAGACTTCGGACATGGTTTTTCCGGTATCGAGTTCGATGCCCTTGTTGGCGCAGACGATGGCGGAGTTCTTTTGCAGCATGGGGTGCATTTCCCCGAGCACGGAACGCAAAAACTGGCTCGGCACGGCCATGAGGAACAGGTCCTTGCCCTCACAGGCTTGGGCCAGGTCCATGGTGGCCTGCAGATTCGGCGAGAGCTTCACCCCAGGCATGTACCAGGTGTTCTCCCCCTTGGATTTGATCTCGGCCAGAAGCTCCATCTCGCGGACCCAGATGGTGACATTCAAACCCTTGTGAGCCAGCAGGTCGGCCAGGGTTGTCCCCCAGCTGCCGCCGCCGATAACGGATATGTTCATGGGATCTCCCGGAAACCGTTGGTATGGTGGCCAGAGCGGAGAAGCGCCCCGTCTCGCCGTGATTGCAACTAGCACATGAACCCGGTAGAGATAAAGGCGTTATCAGCACGTCTTAAAGGAGCTGCGATCCCCATGGCCAAAGAGTTCACCGATTCACAGAAGCGCATCCTGGCCCTTGTGCAGGGTGATCTGCCCGACGGCGCCGAGCCTTTCGCGGAAGTGGCACGGCAGGCCGGGGTGAGCCAGGAAGAGGTCCTGGAGCTTTTGAACGGCATGAAGGAACGCGGCGAGATCAGGCGTTTCGGTGCCACCTTGCGCCACCAGAAGGCCGGATACGGCTCCAACGCCATGGTGGCTTGGTTCGTGGACGGCGAGGACATGGAGCGTGTGGGCGCCTTCATGGCCGCGAGGCCGGAGATCTCCCACTGCTACCACCGGGTCAACTGCATGGACTGGCCCTACAACCTCTACACCATGGTTCACGCCAAGACCCGGGAAGCCTGCAGCGAGACCGTGGCCGAGCTGGCCAGACTCTCCGGCGTGGAGGACTACGACGTGCTGGAAAGCCGAAAGGAATTCAAGAAGACCAGCATGCGGTACTTTTAGCCATGCCCATCCTCCCCAAAGATATATACGAGTATATGGCCAAGCGGGTGCTTGGCCAGCGCGAGGTGCTGCGGCTTATTTCAGTGTCGGTGTACAAACACGTATCAGGCATTCGGGCGGGCAACATCCTTCTGGTGGGAAACTCGGGAACGGGCAAGACCACCATCATGAAGACCATCCACCGTTTCTACATGGATCATGACGAGATGGCCCCGTACAGGGTGATGGCCGTGCTCAATGCCAACATTCTGGCTGGCGAGGAAGGCGACATTCGTACCGCCAGACTGTTCACCGCCCTGGAAGCGGCCGTCAAAAAGCAGCTGGGCGAGAACGTTGACCGCGAGACCATGCGCCAGGGGCTGCAAAACGCCACGGTCTGCTTGGACGAGGTGGACAAGATATCGGCACGTATCTCCGGCAAGCCCAATCCCGTGGGCATCGCCCTGCAGCAGGCCCTGTTGACCATCCTGGAGGGCGAAACCATCATGGTGCCGGTAACGGTTACGGAGAACGGCCAGGAAGTGGCCACCAACGTGCCCGTGGACACCAGCAAGATTCTCTTTGTTTGCGGCGGAGCCTTCGAGGAACTCTACGACCAGGTCTATGGGCTCATCATAAACCGCAAGGACGACCGCAGGCTCAGGGAAACAACCGAGCTTCAGCGCACCGGAGACGGAGAGGTCCGGGTAACCGCCGTGACCCGCTTCAAGCTGGTGGATTATCTGCGCCTTTCGGACATGTTCACCTACGGAATGTTGCCGCAGTTTTTGTCGCGCTTTTCCTCAATCGCCATCCTGGACGATTTGGCCAAGGAGGACCTGGTGCAGATTCTGCTGGCTGCGGATGATTCCCCGCTCAGGCATTGCCGCGAGTTTTTCGCCTCCATGGGAATAGACCTGCGGGTGACTCAGGAGGCGTTGGATATGATTGCCGAGCATGCCCTGCGTAATACGCGCATAGGGGCAAGGGCTTTGCGGGAGCTGTTCAGCCGCATCATGGCCGACGCGGAGTTCGACCCCTTCAGCCAGCCCAAATTGCAAAAGTCCGAGCAGGGACATAGCCTCACCATTGACAGAGGAATGGTGCAGGATAGGTTGGTCAGGTAGGCTAAGCCTTGGCTTTGGCGATGAGGCCCTTGAAGACCTCCATCATGAGCACATCAGTTCGGTTGGCACTGTTTGCGAAGGCTTCGATTTCGGCGTTGCGCAAACGAGAACTCACCACCATGTATTCCTGGATGATCTTGTTGATCACTATTGCGTCGGGTATTCTGGGCGGTGCCCCGGGAGCATCCATGGTACGCCTCGCAAGCCGTTTCCGGCGTGTAGTAAGTGTTTGATGTATTGCGTACTGCAGCCTAGCAAAGCATGCACGTACTCTTTTACCTCATCGGCAGTGAGGTATGTAAAGTTTAGAAAAAAAGGGCCCGAAGGCCCCTTTTTTATGCCGCGTCCTGGCCTGCCGTGCCGGCAGTACCGCTCCCGCCGATTGTGGCCAATTGAGCAAGATCCTCGTCGGTAAACACCTTGTTGATGTCTAAAAGCAGGATGAAGTCCTCTCCGTGCTTGCCAATGCCCAGGATGAAGTCCGCCTTGATGGACGTGCCCAGTTTCGGGGCGGGTTCAATTTCGTGCGGCTCGATGTCCATGACCTCTTTGACCGAGTCGGCCAGTGCCCCGAGCACGGTTTCCTCACCGCCGAGGGTGACCTCCACGATGATGATGCATGTGTCCACCGTGCGGGCGGTCTCGGGCATGCCGAATTTGAGACGCACGTCTACAACCGGCACGGCCCTCCCCCGGAGGTTGATGACTCCCCGTATGTACTCCGGTGTGCGGGGGACTTTTGTAATGGTTGTGTATTCCAGCACCTCGCGCACGGACGAGATGTCCAGGGCGAAGACCTCCTCGCCCAGGGTGAAGGTCAGGAATTGGTTTGTGGTGTCACTCACGGAACGCCCCCTGCGCTAGAATTTTTCAAAATCATCGTCATGGGTTTCCGAAGCCAGATCCAGGACCACTCCGCCCTTGGGCGAGGCAGGCTTTCTCGGAGCGGCTTTCGGCCTGGGCGCGGACGGACCGGCCGGCAGGGCCTTGGGAGCTTGGCGGCGCATGCCCTGGGTTCCCTTGAGCCTGAAGAAGCTTACGGTTGAAAGGAGTTGTTCGGCCTGGCTGGAAAGTTCCTCCGAGGTGGAGGCCATCTCTTCCGAGGCCGAGGCGTTTTGCTGGATGACCTGGTCGAGCTGCTGGATGGCCTTGTTGATCTGGTCGGCCCCGGCGTTCTGCTCGCGTGAGGCGGCCGAAATCTCCTGGACCAGCTCGGCGGTCTTCTTGATGTCCGGGACGATGGCTGTGAGCATGACTCCGGCTTTTTCAGCAACGGCCACGGAGTCCGAAGAGAGGGATGAGATTTCCGCGGCAGCATGCCCGGAGCGTTCGGCCAGTTTCCGCACTTCGGCGGCCACTACAGCGAAGCCTTTTCCGTGTTCTCCGGCCCGGGCCGCTTCAATGGCGGCGTTCAGGGCCAGGAGGTTGGTCTGGCGGGCTATTTCCTCGATGATGGAGATCTTCTCGGCGATCTGCTTCATGGCGCCAACGGTCTGGGCCACGGCCTGTCCGCCTTCCTCGGCGTCCTTGGCGGCTTTAAGAGCCATGGACTCGGTCTGCACCGAGTTGTCCGCGTTCTGCTGGATGTTGGAAGCCATTTCTTCCATGGAGGAGGAGACCTCTTCCACGCTGGCCGCCTGTTCTGAGGCCCCCTGGGAGAGCGATTCGGAGGTGGCCGAGAGCTGCTGGGAGCCCGAGGCAACGTTGTTGGCCCCTTCCACCACCTCGCCCATCACTTCGTTCAGTCGGCGCGTCATTTCACGAAGAGCATCGGCCAACATGCCGATCTCGTCTTTCTGGTTCACGTCCAGGTCCAAGGTCATGTCGCCCTCGGACATCTTCTGGGCGAAGGTGACTCCCTGGATCACAGGGCCAGTGATGCCCTTGGTGATGAAAATGGCCACAGCCACGCCGATAATGAGCGCGACGAGCAAACCGATGGCCATGATGGTGGAGGCGGTGGACAGGCTGTGGGAAGCCTCGGCAGTGAGTTCCTCGGTGACCTTCACCCCATAGGTGGAGGTCTCTTCCGCAGCCTTGAGCACGGCGTCCGCAGCCTCAACGCGCTTCTTGCTGGCGTCTTCCAGGGCCTGCCAGTTCTTCATGAAGGCCAGCATGGCCTCCTTGTATGCTTCTGCACCCTTGCGGACCTCGCCCAGCTGCCGGATGTTGGCTTCCTGGCGGGTTAGGGGCCGGATCTGCTGTTCCTTGGCGAAGATGACGTCGAACTGCTTCATCGCGTCCTTAATATGGGAGAAGTCTCGAAGGGCCTGGCCCTTGAAGTTGGCCAGACGGATGGCGTTGCCAGCGTCTATTATGTCGTTCATCCATTCGATCTTGTCCGTGCGGTCCTTGACCTTGGAGGATTCCGCCGAAGGCTGGGCGAGAACGTCCTTCAGGGCCTTGTTCTGGCTTTCCAGGTAGTCGTAGGCGTTTTTTATGAAGGTCTGGGCGGCCTGGTCCATGGTGTGTCTGTTGGCTTCCAGTGCCGTTTCGAACTCTCGAGTCTGGTTGGCGAATCTTTTGTATTCGGCCGCAGCCGCAGTGGCCTTATCGGCGTTCTCCTTGAGCTTTGTCAGGCGGGGGTATTTCTGGGCGAGGTCCCTGGCGTCTTTCAAGTCTTTTTCCACGTCAGCCAAATGTTTTGAGGCAGCGTCCCAGTACTTATGCTCGCCGGTTAGGCCGTAGCCGCGCATTTCGAACATGGTTTTCAGGGAATCGCGTTCAACGGCGTTGGCTATGGCCACTTCCGGAGCGACCTCCTGGGCCAGGCGGTCCGCCTGTTTGCCCACGGTGAGCATGTTCAGCATGGCCATGCCGCCCAGCAGGGCCGCAATAAGGATAAGAATTCCGAATCCCAGTCCGATCTTCACTCCGAGCTTCAAGTTGCGCATAAGAGAGTCCTTTCGTGTCAATATGTTGCGCCCTTCGTACAGCGGCAGGAGTCCACGGCTATTGTTAAAGCTATCACAAGCGGATGGCCGTGGTCTAGTTTTGTGGAAAAAAAAGCGAGAAAAAATGAAGAAAGGCCTGGAGCGTTCGAGATGGGGCTGTGACTGAACCCGTCGCCCGGATGAAGAAAAGGGGGATGGGGGATCTGAGAAGCAAGAACGGATACAGACAGCAGCCGCTCAGGAAAAATCAGGGCGCGGCTATGAAGTTCGGCCGGTGGGAGAAAATTGTAGAGGGAATGCCCGGCCGTAATGTTTGGGGGACTGAAGGAGAGTGAAGCCAAGACGCGGACTGGATCATGAACAGGAGATCGCACCACATGCATGGCTGAAAAACGCTACTTCCTCCTGCGGGAAACGAAATCCGGCCGAGGGGTGCGTCCACCCGGCCGGATGCGTGTAAGGCTATGAAGCTGTATTAGGCGCGGTCCCCGGTTTGCGCCACTTGGATGAGTTCATCCTCGGTAAAGACCTTGTTGATGTCCAAAAGCAGGATGAAGCCATCCTCGTGCTTGCCGATTCCCAGGATGAAATCCGCCTTGATGGTCGTGCCCATCTTCGGGGCGGGTTCAATGTCCTTGGGTTCGATATCCATGACTTCCTGCACCGAGTCGGCCAGGGCACCGAGAACGGTCTGCTCACCGCCGAGGAGAACTTCCACGATGATGATGCATGTGTCCACGGTGCGCTCTGTTCCGGGCATGCCGAACTTGAGCCGCAGGTCCACCACGGGCACCGCCCGCCCCCTGAGGTTGATGACTCCCCGGATGTATTCCGGAGTGCGGGGGACCTTGGTGATGGTGGTGTATTCCAGAACTTCGCGCACTGACGAGATGTCCAGGGCGAAAATCTCCTCCCCCAAGGTGAAGGTCAGGAACTGATTCGTTGTGCCACTCACGACTCTCCCCCTGGCTAGAATTTTTCGAAATCCGCGTCCGTCACGTCGCTGCCAAGGTCCAGCACCACGCCCTTTTTCGGGCCTGACTTCTTTTTGGGCGCAAGCGTGGGCTTGGACGGAGCGGGCCCGGACGCACTTGCCAGGGCCTTGGGGGTTTCTCTGCGCGTGCCGTGTCCTCCGGTAAGCTTGAAAAAGCTCACGGTGGAGAGCAGTTGTTCGGCCTGGCTGGAGAGTTCTTCCGAGGTGGAGGCCATCTCTTCCGATGCCGAGGCATTCTGCTGGATGACCTGGTCGAGCTGCTGGATGGCCTTGTTGATCTGGTCGGCTCCGGTGTTCTGCTCGCGTGAAGCGGCCGCGATCTCCTGGACCAGCTCGGCTGTCTTCTTAATGTCCGGCACAATGGCCGTGAGCATGGTGCCCGCTTTTTCAGCCACGGCCACTGAGTCTGTGGACAGGGAGGAGATTTCCGCCGCGGCGTGGCCGGAGCGTTCAGCCAGCTTGCGCACCTCGGCGGCGACAACCGCGAAGCCCTTGCCGTGTTCCCCGGCCCTGGCTGCCTCGATGGCGGCGTTCAAGGCCAAAAGGTTGGTCTGGCGGGCTATCTCCTCGATGATGGAAATCTTCTCGGCGATCTGCTTCATGGCCCCCACGGTCTGTGCCACGGCCCGGCCGCCTTCCTCGGCGTCCTTGGCGGCCTTTAATGCCATGGATTCGGTCTGCACCGAGTTGTCCGCGTTCTGCTGGATGTTGGAGGCCATCTCTTCCATGGAGGAGGAAACTTCCTCCACACTGGCTGCCTGCTCGGCAGCCCCTTGGGAGAGGGTCTCGGAAGTGGCAGAGAGTTGCTGGGATCCGGCGGCCACGTTGTTGGCACCCTCCATCACCTCGCTCATCACCTCGTTTAAGCGCCTGGTCATCTCCCGCAGGGCGTCGGCCAGGATGCCGATTTCGTCTTTCTGGTTCACATTAAGGCTCTGGGTCATGTCGCCTTCAGCCATTTTCTGGGCAAAGGCCACTCCCTGGATCACCGGTCCGGTGATGCCTTTGGTGATCACGTAGGCCACCACGGCACCCAGCATAAGGGCCACGAGAAGGCCCACAGCCATGATGGAAGAGGCGGAGGAAAGACTGTGGGAGGCGGCGGTGGTGAGCTCCTGGGTTTCCTTAACACCGGCCACGGCCACGGCCGTTGCCGCCTCAACCATAGCCGCGCTGGCCTGGGCGCGTTTCTGGCCGAGTTCGTCCAGGGTCTGCCAGTTTTTGAGAACGGTGTTCACGCCGTCTCTGTAAGTGTCCAGTCCCTTCTTGATGTCCGCGACTTGGCGGAGGTTGGTTTCCTGGTGGGTCGAGGCTCGTACCTTGTCAAAGAGCACGCCGATCGTATCGAAGTCTTTCAGGATGCTTTGCAAGACTTTGGGGTCGCGTGTGGCGGTTGCTCGCCAATAGGCCATGCGGATGCCGCCGGTGATCTGGGTCACTTCCGCTAGCCAGCCTATCTTATCCAGGCGTTCCTTGAGTTTGGCCGGTTCGAGTTTGGAATCCATTTCCTTGGCCAATGTGGCCTGGTGGTATTCAAGGAACGCCGTGGTTGTCTTGCCAAAGGCGTTGGCAGTCTCAGCCATTACGTTGCGGTTGGCGATGATGGCCTTGTCCAGATCGTGGGTCTGGGTGGCAAGTCTTACGTATTCGGCCACCGCTGCTGCGGCCCTGTCCGTGTTCTGATTCAGGGCCACCAGGGTGGGATACTTTTGGGCCAGGTCCTTGGCTTCCTTTAGATCTTTTTCCATGTCAGCGAAGGACTTCACTGCCAGGTCCCAGTATTTGTCGTCGCTGGTCAGGTTGAAGGAGCGGGTGTTGAGCATGGCGGTCTGGGCGTGGCGCTCCAGCAGGTTGGCTACGGCCACGGCAGGTGCGACTTCCTGGGACAGGCGGTCAGCCTGTCTGCCCACTGTTCCCATATTGAGCATGGCCATGCCGCCGAGCAGGGCGGCAATAAGAATGAGAATGCCGAACCCCAGGCCAATCTTCATACCGAGCTTTAAATTGCGCATGAATACATCCTTGATGCAAGCAGAGGGTTTGGAATTGAGCGTTACAACAGGAACAACTTTGGGTGGGTGAGCATACATTCTTCATGGTTACGAAGAGAAGACGCCGGGGGAAAAGTACAGAAAGTCGGCTAGTTGGTCCAGGAAGATGGAGGAGAAATCCGCAGTGGACCAGAAGAGAGGGCGGTTAACGGACGGACAGTTCAGTCCAGCATGTTTCCCACCAGGGCAAGAAATTCTGCCCGGTTACGAGGCAGGCGCCCAGCACCACATCGGGGTCGTAGGTCCAGAGGGTCCTGCCGGGCACCGAGGCCAGGCGAAGGGCGGCCTCGGGCGTTGCCAGCACGTGGGGGGCGCGTATGCGTGCGGCATCCGCGGCGATCTGGTCCTGGTCCTGGTTGGTGAAGCGATGCGAGTCCGGGAAGACGATGCGCAATCTGGGGGGCAGGCCGATGAATGCCTGTGCGGCCTTGGCAGCCACGTCCTGGTTGGATTCGGCAGTAACGAGCAGGTACGGCTCCCCTCCCAGGTCGGTGGCTGTCTCGCCAGTGGCTTGGCGCAAGCGCCATATGCGAGGATGCACGGTGAAGATCGGCTTGCCCAGATGCGCCAGCCGGCGTTCGGCCAGGGTTTTGCGCAGCGGAAGTTCGTCCGGCCAGATGTGCAGTATGAAGGCGTTGGCCCTTTTCAGGGCGTGCTTGCCCTCCCGCCAGGAACCCGCCGGGAACGGCCGGTTCCAGCCTTTGTCCAGGTCGTGTGCGTTCAGCAGTTGGATTTCCGCGTTCCGGCCAATGGAAAGCGCTGAGGAAAAGTCGTGGAGAATGAATATCCCTGGTTGGTGCGCCTTGGAGACCGATTTCCCCGCCCGCCCGGGCTTGTCGTCGGCCATTATTGTCGCTCCTGGCCGGTAGCGCGCCAGAAGGGCCGCGTCAGTACCGCACTGCGCAGCCGGGGTATCGGCTGTTACCAAAAAGGGCATGTCGCTTGGTGAGGCGTCGCGCGGCCCGGCCAGGAGTGCGGGATGAAGCCCCCGTGCCTCGGCCCAGCCCATAAGCCAGGCTGTCACCAGAACCTTTCCCCGGGCCAGGGAATTAACTCCCCCCACGCAGACCGCAGGAACAGGCGGGGTCCAGGAAGGGAGGACGTGGCGCGCGTAAAGGGCCGCGCGCAGGCGCATGGCAAGAGAGGTCAGCGCGGCCGGAGGGGCGAGCAGATGGCGGAAACGGTGTTGCCAGACGAAGATGTCCTGCATGGGTATGAAAACCGGGGAGCCTTTCGGCTCCCCGGCGTATGGGAGGCTAGTCGCGGTTGCCGCCGAAAAGGCGGAGCATGATCAAGAAGAGGTTTATGAAGTCCAGGTAAAGAGTGAGCGCGCCCAGGATGGAACCACGGCGGATGGCGGTGGAGTCGTTCATGGGGGCGGTTTCGCCCATGTCCTTCAGGCGCTGGGTGTCGTAGGCGGTAAGGCCGGTGAAGACCAGCACGCCCACGCAGTCGATGATGAAGCTCATCATCGAGCTCTTAAGGAATATGTTCACCACCATGGCGATCACCATGCCGATGAGCCCCATGAAGAGGAAGCTTCCCAGGGAGGTGAGGTCGCGCTTGGTGACCATGCCGTAGACGCTCATGGCTATGAACATACCGGCTGTCACGGCGAAGGCGGAGGCGATGGAGGTGGCCGTGTAGACGATGAAGATGCTCGAGAGAGTCATACCGTTCAGAGCGCTGTAGGCCAGGAACATGCCGGTGGCGGTGCCCGCTGCCATGCGGTTGATGCGGGCGGAAAGGATCATCACCAGGGCGAACTCGGCGATCACCAGGGCAATGAGCACTACCGGGTTGAAGACGATTTTCAAAAGAGCGGGGCTGGAAGCCACGCTCACGGCCACCAGGGCGGTAAGGCCAAGGCCCGCCCCCATCCAGCCGTATACGCCGCGCATGAAGGCATTGAGCGCCTCTGCGCGGGGGATGGTCTGCTGTGCGTTGTAGGCGTTGTACATGTCGAATCTCCTTCTGATGATTCCACAAACTAACGAGTAGATAGCCTCTGGAGGCGGCTCTGGCAAGAGCGCCTCGCAAACTGTTAAATTTTGCCAGAAATACGCATGTTTCGCTAGAGGGCACGGAGACGGCAGTCTACGTAGTCTGGGCTGGTTCGGTATGAGGGTGCTTTGTGAAAGGATATGTTCCGTCAGGAATTTGACCGAAGCAGAATACGCTGTCGTTTTACGGGGTCCGTGGAGCCAGGCAGAACGGATTCGCAAGTGGATTTAAGGAAAGACCAAGAAAAAAGCCCTTCAGGTGGTTCCGGCGGACCCTCGTGTATAGGTGTATTCTGAGGGTGTTGGTCCGCCCGGGCGCAAGTGTCGGGCTTTTGCCGATCCGGCCGTGGCGCGGGTTGTTGGGATAGAACCTGTATGTCTACGTTTTTTATGTAGCTGTTGGTTCATCACCGCACCGTCTCACATGCCGTCCAGCTTGAATGGAAATAAGCAGGAAGCATGCCACGGAACAATGTGCCGAGGCCAGCATACCTCCGGGGTTCTCAGGGAATAAAAGGATGGGAATGCTCGGCAACCGTGCTAGTTTCTTCATGCAATACCTTGGGTGAACACAGCCCGGGCAAGGAGCATTCATGAGTAAAGTCGATGACATTCTGGATCGGATCGAATTGTTGGAGAAGGAGCTTCTGGAAGAGCTGCGCAAGACGGAAGACGAGCTCCTCTACACCATCCGCGACAAGAAGGTCCGCTTCAGCGAAGAGGTCAAACAGTACCACAGGAAGATGACGCTCAAATGGCTGGATTACGTCTACGAGTCCGGGGCCATGAAGATACTGACCATCCCGATCATCTGGTCGGCGCTCATTCCGGCGGCGTTCATGGATTTGGTGGTCAATGTCTACCAGCTCGCGTGCTTTCCCATATACGGCATCCCTCGAGTGAAACGCGGCGAGTATGTCATCATGGATCGCCATGTGCTGAGCTATCTGAACTGGATCGAGAAGCTGAACTGCGCATACTGCAGCTACTTCAACGGGCTGATCGCATACGTCACCGAGGTGGCCGCCAGGACCGAGCAATACTGGTGTCCGGTGCGGCACGCCCGGCCTTTGAAATCGGTGCACAGCAGGTACCGGCATTTTTTTGAATATGGCGACGCAAAGGGATACCGGGAGCGGCTTGAAGAGGTGCGCAGACGTTTCGACGACGCCAAATAGCGTCAGTGATCGGCGAAGCCGCGTTTAAAGCGGGGAGTTGCCGGGCGGGAAGCGGGGCGGATACGAATTGTGAGCCCGTGTGTAAAGGCTGGCAGCTTAGTCTTCGTCTTCCCCTGCCAGGGCCTTGAGATCGAAAAGCTGGGTCACCACGGAGGTCACCCCGCCTTCAGGGCTGAAAACCGGATACATGACGGAAGCCACCATGAGCTTTTTTTCGAGGGCTCCGGTGTGGGTTTGGGAAGGAGTGAAAGCGTGCTTTGGCACCCGTACGGTTTCTCCGGCTAGGACCCGTTTGAAGTACTCGGGCACGCCTATCAAGACGAGTTGTGGGTCGTTGAACACGGTAAATTCGGGCGGAGGCGTTTCCATTCCAAGCAGGTTCTGGGCAGCTTTGTTGAGACGAAGGGTCCGGCCCTCCCGGTCGTGCCAAAACTGAGGCACCGGGGAGAGGTCGAAGGCGGCCCGGAAGGCGTTGCATTCCACAAAAAGCTTGTCATGCAATCTGCGGCGGGCAAGTTCGGCCGCTTCCAGATGGCAGACCGCCCTTTTCAGTCGTTCCACTTCACGCAGGAGTTCTTCCCTCGATTTATGAGCATAATCGTGCATTGCCCGGTCCATGAGTTCATCGATGTCGATAATTTTAGCAGAACCGGGGAAGCGAAACCATGGGGAAACCCCCACCATTTGAGTCAGGATTGTGTTTCCACCAGGGCCGCCATGATAGCGTTCGGGTCGAGCAGCCGTATGCGCTGGCGCGACACAGCAATGAGGCCTCTCTGCTCGAAGGCGGTCAACGTTTCGCTGATAGTTTGTTGGCAGGACCCGGTCATGGAGGCTAACTGGCCCTGGGTGAGCCGTACCGGAACATCCACGGCGCCTCCCTTTGCCCGGGAGATCTCGTCGTGAGAGAGACAGAGGAAGAGCCTCAACAGCCTGGAAGAAACACCGCACGTCATGAGGTTTTCAAGCTGGCCGCTTAAGTAGCGGATGCGTTTGCCCAGGACTTCGATAACCCGGCGGGCCAGCATGGGGTGGTGCAGCATGAGCTTCAAAAAGTCGTCCCGGTCGATTTCCAGAAGAACACCGTCGGACATGGCCTGGGCGGAGCATTTACGGCGCTCCCCACCCACCACCTCGGCCAAGCCGAACATTTCTCCCGGAGAGCGGATGAAGAACGTTGGTTCCTTGCCGTGAAGGGAAACCCTGAAAATCTTCACAGAGCCGTCGTCTAGATAGAATGAACGCGTACACAGGTCGTTTTCGAAGAAAATGATTTCGTTTTTCTTCAAGCGCCTGCGCCCGGCGAGTTCACGAAACGCGGTGAACTCGCGGTCCAGTCCGTCAAAGAAGCCCCCCTTGATCAGGTGCCAGTCCATGTGATTCCCATGTGAAACCATGCCCGCAACATAGTTCCGGAGCTGGCAAGGTCAAGCCTGTTTCCAGCCCAGGCAACGAGGCGGGGAATTCCCCGCCCGGCCGAGGGATGTCCGCTCAGTCCTTGATGTCCAAACGGTTACGATACTTGTAGGTCACTGTCTGGCCTTTTATGTCCGTGCACTTCCAGGTGATGCTGTTTTTTCCCATGATGGGCGTGAGCCGCGCCTTGTGGTAGCCCAGTTGGTAAGGAATGCGGGTTTCTATGGCGTTCCGCGGGCACATCTTCACGCAGGACATGCAGTCCCAGCAGTCACGGGTGGCGTGGCAGTGGGACTTGCCGTCCGCGCCCACATACATGAGATCGCCCGGGCAGGCCTCCTCGCAGAAAGATTCCTCGCGGCCTTCGCAGCCGTTGCATTTCTTGGGATCGACGATAGGTGGCATGGTGTCCTCCTTGATATTTTTTCGTTGGGGCGCTGCCCCTAACCCCCGGCAGGGCTCCGCCCTGCACCAGCCGAGGGGAGATGCCTCCCCCGGACCCCGGCATATTGAGGGTCCAAGGGGATCATCCCCCTGGCGGGTGTGCGGGGGCTGGCCCCCGCCTCTACGGCTTATACCTGTCGCCCGGAACCAACTGTTCGTAGGGGCGGGTGAAGGTCTCGATTTCTCCGGTGGCCAGGTTCTTTCTGCTCTCGACATGGCAGTCGTAGGTTGGATCGACTTCAGGGTAGTCCGAGCGGGTCTGCCAGCCCTGCCAGCGTGTTTCCTTGCGGAACTTCAGATGGTGGCAGAGCACCTCGGCCACGTCCAGACGGTCGATGACCTCATGCACGCTCATGAGATCATGCAGGTCCGAGGCCTTCAGGTATTTCGCCTGGTCTTTCAGCATGGCGATGTGCTTCAGAGCATAGTCCAGGCGCTCCTCGTTGGTGCGGTAGAACTGGCTCGTGCCGCCCGCGTATTCGTCCATGAGGCGCTGCAGGCGCTCTTCCATCTCCAGGGCGAGTAGACCGTCGAAATCTGCACCGCGCAGTAGCGGTTCGAACACGCGGGCTTTTTCAGCCGCTACCTGGGCCGGGTCCGGTTCGGGAAGAACGAGGTCCATGATGTAGGAAGCCGCGCCCCGAAGCGCGAGCTTGCCCTCGGCGGCGCATCCGCCCACGAACTTGTTGGGATTTCCCCCGGCGGTTTCACCCGCGGCGAACAGGCCCGGAACTGTGGTCATGCGGCACAGGTCAACCCAGAAGCCGGACTGGGTGTGCCCGCCCACGATGTAGGGATCGGAACCGTAGATCTCGATGGGTTCCTTGGTGGGATCCTGGCCCCGGCTTGCCAAAAACAGCACGAAACTCGGCCGCTCGTTCAGATAGTCGGTCATCATCTGCTCGGCCAGCTTGGGGTCCATGCCCCGGGTGTCGCAGTAGGTGGGCCCGCGCCCGGCCAGCCACTCCTCCATGGGGGCGTTGGCCCTGATGTAGCGAGGGGCCTTGTCCGCGCCCAAATGAGCATAGCGGCTCTGCATGATGCGCTCGCCCTTGGCATTTATGATGGGTGCCTTGTAGCCCACAGAAATGGTGTCCACCGGGCCGCAGAAATCCTTGGTGCGTGTGGCCACCCAGCGCTGCTCCATGGAGGTCATCTCCGCGCCCTGGCGGATGCCCACCGCGTATCCGGTTCCAACGCAGTAGGGGCACATCCAAATCTGATGGTGACAGTCCGTGGCGTCCGCGGTGTAGCTCTTGTAGAGACCGGCCGCGCCGCCCGTGGCGTTGATGGTCGCTTTGGCATTGAAGACGTAAAACTTGCCGTCTCGCACCCCGAAACCCAGGGCGCCAACGCAACGGCCCTTGTCCATGAGCAGCTGGGTGCAGGCCACCCGGTTGTAGACTTCCGCCCCGGATTCCAGAGCCTTTTCGGCCATGATGGGCTTGAGTTGTTCGCCGTGGATGGAGATGTCCCAGGCGCCCCGGTAGCGGATCTTGCCGTTCTCATCGCGCAGGATGGGCAGGCCCCAGCGCTCCAGGTCGTCCACGGATTCGTTCAACTCCTGGGCGTTGGACAGGGCCAGATCTTCGCGAATGGGGCCGCCGCCCACCTGGGAGCGGCACCAGCGGACGAGGTCTTCGGGGGTTTTGCCCTCGGGAATGTAGGTGTTTATCGCATCCATGCCGGCCGAGCATGCGCCGGACCGCATGATCTGGGCCTTTTCCATGATCACCACTTTGAGGCTGGGGTCCACTTTGGCGGCCTCCACGGCCGAGAAGCAGCCGGCGTTGCCGCCGCCGATGATCAGGATGTCGCAGTCCACCCGGACGGTTTCAATAGCGTCCAGGGATTGGGGGTTGTGGGTCATGCGGGGCATGGGGTGTCCTCCTGTATCGTATCGGGGAGTCTTATTGTTTCAGGCGATTGCCGCTTTCATGGAAATAATCTGGGCTAGTAGGGCCAGGGAACGCCCGGGTTCCAGACAGGCAGGCCGAACAGGGCGTACCATGGGGCCATGACCAATATTCCGAAAGCGATGGCCAGGAGCGTGCAGACCCATCCCACCCGGGCATAGTCAGCGGTGGTAAAGGTGCCTGTGCCGTAGGCGATGACAGCGGCGGTTATCTGCGTGGGCAACAAGTACGCGAAGGTATCCACGTTGCAGATGAGCAGGGTGAAGGCCACCGGGTGCAGGCCCACCTTTGGGGCCATGGCGAACATGATTGGGGCTAGCATGGCCACGGCCGCGACGTTGGAGAGCATTCCCAAGCGCAGCACCTGGGTGCCGAGCATCATCACCAGAAGCGTCTGCCACCAGTTCATTCCCGTCACCATGGTGTGTATGTGGTCGGCCATCCACCCGGCCAGGCCGGATTTGCTCATGGCGTCAGTCATGGAGATGGCTCCGCCCAGGAGCAGGAAGGTGCCCCATATGGTGCGGTCCTGCACAGCCTTCCATTTGAAGGGGAAGAGCCCGGGGATGAAGAGGATCATGATGCCGATGAGGCCCACGATGCCAAGCTGGTAGTTGTGCAGCACGAGGGGGCTTCCCTTGCCTGTCATGAACAGCACGCCCACCAGGCAGAAAGCGGCCAGCATGGCCCACTCGGGGCCGGTCATGGGGCCCAGGTCCTTGTGCTGCCTGTGGATCTGCTCGTGGCCTCCGGCGATGTCCACTCCCCGGGTCTTGAAGTGGAAGCTCATCCACCACTGGGTGAGGGCGAACATGACCAGATACGGTGCGTGCAGCAGCATCCAATTGAAATATCCCAGATTCTTGAACCCGCTCTTCTCGAAAAGGCCGGTCATGATGAGGTTGGGCATGTGGCCGGTGAGGATGAACAGGCCCGAGATCATGCTGGCGTAGACCATGGACGAGATGACGATGGCTTTCTTGGCCTCGCGCTCGCGTGGTGTATCACCCAAGAGATTGGTGATGCCCTGCACCACGGGCATCACAGTGGCGGCGCGGGCGTTGGCCGCGGGTATGAGGAAGGCCAGCACGATGTTCACCCAGAACATCCCCCAGATGATGCGACCCACGTTGGAGGCCTTGATCTTGTCCAGGATGGCCAGGGCGATGCGTTTGTCCATCTTCAAAAGCTGGATGATGGCCCCGGCGAAAAAGGCGAACAGGCACAGCCAGACCTCATGGGTGGTGAATCCCGAGAAGGCTTGTCCCATGGGGGGACGGTCGCCGTTCCAGGGGATGGCGCGGGTGAGGATGATGAGGGTGGGAATGGAGATTCCCGCGATGCCAACCGGCATGGCCTCCGTGACCCACATGACGCAGGCCCAGACCAGGATGGCCAGCACGGACATGCCTTCGGGCTTGAGACCTTCCGGAAGGGGGAGAACGTTGTTGATGAGAAAGAACAGTCCCCAGGCTGCCGCATAGCCCGCCCAGGTCACGCGCGGGCTCTGCCCGCACAGGGTGAGGTTTTCGGAGATGTAGGTCCCGAAGCCTCCCCTGCATTCGATGACGGAATCGTCCGACCTGTTGGCCATACGCTACCTCCTGGATGGCCGCCTTGCGGCGGCGTGGATGGTGGCGCTTTAGCCCGGGGAGGAAAAGGGGACTATCGTGGGGGCGATAAAGAGAGAAAACTTTTGGGCTTTATGTTTTTGTTGAGAGAAGCCTCCGGCGGCCAAAGGGATAAGTCCCTTTGGAATCCCATTTGTATCTTACGGCCGTGTTTTCAGGGGTGATCCGCCAGATGCTCCATAAACGTAAGCTCCAGTTCGATCATCTCTTCATCTTTTCGGCGCAGCCATTCCGAGAGCCAGCCAAATCGCGTGGCCAGAATGGCCGGGATCAGCATGCTGGCGGATTCGGGAGTATAGAGCCCTGCATGGAGAGTACGGCCGAGCAGGCTCTGGGCAAAAGGCGAGTCGAAACCGCCATCACCCTCGATGCCCAGGCAACCCAGGCAGTTGGCCAGATCGTAGATCTCCGGGCGCATCCCCGCGAACTCCCAGTCGATCACGGCCAAGATGCCGGACTCTTTCCAGATCACATTCAGGGGGTGCACGTCGCCGTGGCACAGGGCGCGGGGCAATTCCGCATACGCCTCGAAGAATCCCGTTAGCGTGGACACCATCCGGGACACTCGTGCGTGGACATCCGGACGGGCGCGGGCCATGCGGGTCAAAAGGTCAGTCACGAAGCTTGGAAGATCAAGAGGGAAGAGGTTGTCAGGCACAGGCAGGCTGGTGGACGAATTCCGGAGGTCCGACATCCACGCGCCCAGCGATTCACCTTTGGCGCTGTCATCCAAATAGTCCGGCTGGATCAAAGGCTCGCACAGTATGAACGGGGAAAGCTGCCAGCAGCCCCCCCAATCTCTCAAGACGAAGGGGCCACCACCGGCGTCTCTGTTGGCCCCGGTCCCAGAGCTGGCGTCGACGCGTCGGTAGGGCGCCAGACCGTGCAGGCCGAGCCCGGCCAGTTCGTCGAGAAGCTTCCCGAGTGCCTCTCGCCGTATGGCCTGCCCCGGCCCGAGCTGCTCCAACAGCCAGAGAGTGCCGCTCACATCCTCGACCACGTGGCGCACGAGGCACCGCTCCGGGCTGCCCGGAATGGCAAGATCAGGCCGAAGGCGGGCGAACAGAACTCCCCAGTTGGAGAGGAGGTCAGCAAGGGGCGTCATGGACGGGGACGAACCATGGTTGCCGGTGATGGCAGGGCTGGGTGGAGAAGGCCTCCGGCGGCCAAAGGGGCAAGCCCCTTTGGAATCCCTTGCGTTGAGGAGGAACCCGGTAAGTCGAAGGAGCACGCTTTGGGAGGGTAGCCGCGTGCAGCCAAAAGGCGCGGGCGAGCAGTATTGGGAACAGTGCCGGGCAAGAAGGGGATTATTCCTCTTCCAGCGTGGACAAGTCGCCAGGGGCGGCCCCGGTTTCTTCGGCTTTCAGGAGCCTGCGCAGAATCTTGCCGCTCTTGGTGTGGGGCAGGTTGTCGCGGAAGGCGATGGCCTTGATGGACACGAAGGGACCGAGTTCACGCTTCACGTGGCTGGTGAGGGCCTTGATGAGTTCGTCCTCGCTGTCGAAATCCTTCTCCCATCCTTCCCGGCGCACCACGAAGCACTTGGCGGCCTCGCCCTTTATGGGGTCTGGCACGCCGATCACCGCTGCCTCGGCCACGGCCTTGTGGGCCACGAGCGCCGCCTCCACTTCGGCCGGACCGATGCGGTGCCCGCCGATGTTCAACACGTCGTCGGCCCGGCCCTGGAACCAGAAGTAGCCGTCCTCGTCCTTGCGGGCCACGTCTCCCGCGAAATAAAAGCCAGGTATCTTTTCCCAGTAGGCTTTCTTGTATCCCTCGTCGTCGTTCCACAAGGTGCGGGCCATGGCGGGCCAGGGTTTGCGCACCACCACGAAGCCGCCCTTGTCGGGTCCGGCCTGGTTGCCGTTGCGGTCCACCACGTCCACGTCCACGCCGGGCAGCGGCCGACCGGCCGAACCGGGCTTCAAGAGGGATATGGGCAGCGGCGACACCATGAACATGCCGGTCTCGGTCTGCCACCAGGTGTCCAACAGCGGGCATTCGCTACGCCCGATGTATTTGTGGAACCACACCCAGGGTTCGGGCCCGATGGGCTCGCCCACGCTGCCCAGAAGGCGCAGGGAGGAGAGGTCGTGTTTCTTGGGATACTGGCCGCCGTAGCGCATGAGCATGCGTATGAGCGTGGGCGTGGTGTAGAGGATGGTCACGCCGTAGCGGGCAACGATAGCCCAGAGCCGGTCGGCCTGAGGGTAAAGCGGATGGCCCTCGTAGAGCACCACGGTTGTTCCGGCCATGAGCGGGCCGAAAACCACATAACTGTGGCCAGTGATCCAGCCAGGGTCGGCAGTGCACAGGTAAAGATCGGTGGGTTTGACGTCCATGACCCAGCGGTAAGTGGAGTGCACGCCCACCATGTAGCCGCCGTGGGTGTGCAAAAGCCCCTTGGGCTTGCCCGTGGCTCCGGACGTATAGAGAAGAAACAGCGGATCCTCGGCGTCCATGACCTCGGTGGGTGACTGGGGACGCTCCTGGCGGAGCAGGTCTTCGTAGCGCAGGTCGCGCGGCTCCACCATGTCCAGTTCCACGCCGGCCCGGTGCACCACGATGACGCTCTGCACGCAGTCGCAGCCCTGGCCGAACAGGGCTTCGTCCACCACGGATTTTAAGTTGATCACCCGTCCGTTGCGGTAGAATCCGTCTGCCGTGACGATGATTTTGGGGAGGCAGCCTTCCACCCGCTCGCGAAGCGACCTGGCCGAGTGCCCGGCGAAGACCAGGGTTTGTATCGCGCCTATTTTGGCCGCGGCCAGCATGGAGATGATGGTTTCCGGCAGCGGGGGCAGGTAAATGAGGATTCGGTCGCCCTTGCCCACGCCCATGGCCCTGAGCGCGTTGGCGAAACGGCATACCTCCCGGTACAGTTCGTAATAGGTGTATTTGCGGCACTCGCCGGATTCGCCTTCCCAGATGATGGCCAGCTTGTTCTTGTTGGCTGTTAAGATGTGGCGGTCCAGGGCGTTGTGGACCAGGTTGCACTTGCCGCCCAGAAACCACTTGTAGAAGGGGGGAGTGGAATCATCCAGAACCTGGTCCCATTTTTCGAACCAGTCGAGGTCCGCAGCCTGTTCTTCCCAGAAAAGACGATAGTCCGCGTCCGCGAGCTTCTGGGCCGCCTTGAGTTCGGGCTGGCCCATGTTGGCCTCGCGCACCACCTGGGGCAGGGGGCGGAAGACCCGTTCTTCCCGCAGAAGGCTATCGACGAGGCCGGTTTCCATGAATCACTCCTGCGCGTTCTCCTGACAGCATCATCTTGAGCGCTATCGAGGGGGTCCGGGGGAAATCATTTCCCCCGGCGGATCCAGGGCGGAGCCCTGGCTGGGATGGGGGGCGGAGCCCCTCAGTGTTCACTCTTCTCATAAACCCAGCACCTGTTTTAACTCGCCGATCCTTCTTCTGCTGATTGGCAGCTCGATCCTGGTCTTGCCCTGGGTGCGCAGCATGAACTGGCCCCCGGGCAGGCTGGCGATCTCGGTCACGGCCTCCAGGTTCACCAGGAACTTGCGGTGGACCCGGAAGAAACCATGCGGTCCAAGACGCTCCTCCAGGTTCTTCAGGCGATAGGAAGTGAGGTATTTTTGCTGGGCCGTGTGCACGAAGGAATAGTCCTCGTAGGCTTCCACGAAGAGAATCTGCGGGTAGGGCAGAAGCAGGGTGCGCCCGTCCAGGGTGATGGGCAGCTTTTCGATGTCCAGGGGCTTTTTCTTCTGGTTCAAGTCCCAGGCCTGCTTCAGAGCCGAGAAGAAGGGGCCCTCCTCCTCGTCCTCGATGGGCAGCGAGAGGGTCTGCTGCTCGTCCTCGGCCGCGGCTGAACGTTCCTCCACCCAGGCGCCGGCTGGCTGGGCCTGCTTGAAACCGGAAGAGAGCCCTTTGAGCCTGGAGAGGGTGGTGTCCAATCGCTGGGAGGACACTGGCCAAATGAGATAGTCGATAGCCCCCAGCTCGAAGGCCTTGTAGGCCTGGGATTCGTCCGGGGCCACGAAGACCAGGGCCGGGCGCTGGCGGCGTCCGGAGAGAATCTGGGCAAGCTCCATGCCGGACGTGGGGCCTGGCAGGTCCGGACTCAGGAAGAAAACACCGTAGGGGATGGCCTCGAGCATCTCAAGGGCTTCGAAAGCGGTGGCCGCCGCTCCCAATACGCGCAGGGAATCCATGCCGGACAAAAGCTGGCGCAGTCCGGCGCGCACGGCGGGGTCGGCATGGACGATGAGGGTTTTTACCTGCGACATGGACAAGGCTCCAAGATTTCGCCCTAGTTAGCGGGAAACCAGGGGGCGGGCAAGGGCGGAGCGGCAGGAAAGGAGCTGAGATCAGATTTTTTTGCCGTCAGCAGGGCCTGGTTTTTCGCAGGGCGCGGCGAAACGGCAGACCAGCCTGGCGATGTAAGGTCCGGTGAGGATGACCGCGAAAAGCCTGAGAGTCTGCATGGACAGCACGAAAGCCGCGTCCGAGTCGCTGCCCATGGCGATGATGGCGATGGAATCCAGGCCGCCTGGGCTGGTGGCCAAGTAGGCGGTAAGTCCGCTTATGCCAAGAAGATGGTTGAGAGCCAGGGCGGAAATACAGCAAAGGCCGATGAGCAAAAACGTCGAGAGCAGAAGCTGGGGGATGGCCCGGTACACATGCAGGACCACGCCTCTGGTGAAACGCAGGCCAATGTACCAGCCCAGGCAAGCGTAAGCCGATCCGGACAGCCAGTGCGGCACGTTGATGGAAACAGTGCCGGAACTGTTGAGGATGCTGCCCATCACCAGAGGGACAAGCATGGCCCCTGCAGGAATCCGCAACTTGAGACCGATCAGGGGCCCGGCAAGTATGACGGCCAGAGTTTCGAGCACGGGAAGGAGCGGGGCGTTCAAGCCCAGATCGATCAAGGGAGCGGGCGATCCTGCGGCCGTGGGCTGGGAACCGATCAAAACCCGGGAGACGGCCGAGGCGGTCAGAACCACGATGAACACCCGCAGATACTGCATGAAGGCCACGAGCCGGGCGTCCGCCCCGTATTCCTCGGACATGGCCGTCATGGCGGCTGCTCCTCCGGGCGAGGAGCCCCAGGCGGCAGTGTTGCCCGGCAGGGCGCCGTATCGAGTCAACACCCAGCCGACCACGCCTCCGGCAGCGATGGTGGTGCCCACCACCGCGAGCATCACCAGCCAGCCGTGGGCGATGGACAGGAGGATGGAGACAGTGATGGCCTGGGCAACCTGGCAGCCGATGACCGCCTGGGCGCCGGTGAAGGCCCAGCGCGGGAGACGTATGGAGGCCCCGCGAAGCCCGACGGCAACGCCGCAGAGCATGGGGCCAAGCAGCAGCGCGGCGGGGAATTCAGCCCAGGTCAGGACCCAGGACAGGGATAAAGAGAAGAAAATGAGCGCCGCCCATTGCAGGGCGAGTTTCGAAAAGGACATTGCCGTTGTTCCAGGGGGACCTGCGGGCCGGCCGCCGCGTGGGATGGGCGAGCGGAGTTGAAGTTGAGCTGGACTCAAACATACCGGGCGCAAGCCGGGGATGGCAAGGGCCCATCCGGCGAGTTCGATACGCGGGTGGAAAGAACCAAGTAGCCAGGATTCATGCGCTTAGCCGATAAACGGCGTTTCTTTCCCGGTGAACGGCTCCTTTTCCCGCCGTTCACCAGCGCTTCCTCGAACCGTTCACCGTCCACACATTTGATCCCAACCACTAACCGAAACACACCTTTTTTTTATTTTCTCCTGCTTTACATAGAAATCGCGGACGGCCCGAAAGCATGCCGGGTCTGACCGCGAAACGTGAATAAGGAGAATCCCCATGAGTAACCATCACAAGATCGACAACGAGAAATTCCAAGGCCTCGTGCGCAGTAAGTGGTCTGTTTCCCTTTCCCTTTCAGCGCTCATGCTGGTCATTTACTACGGATTCATTTTGGTACTGGCATTCAACAAGAATATCCTGTCCCAAAAAATCGGCGAGCACATGACGTTAGGCATCCCCATCGGCCTGGGAGTCATTCTCTCGGCCTGCGTGCTCACAGGGATTTACGTGCGCTGGGCCAACACCACCTACGACAAAACCGTGAAAGACATCATCGACCACATGAAGAGGTAGGCAATGAATACATTTACTTCCACCATCGGGCAGCCAAACGCCCTTTCCATAATCTTTTTCTTCGTGTTCGTGGCCGCCACCTTGGTAATCACCTATTTTGCGGCCAAAAAGTCCAAGACCGCTTCGGACTTCTATGCCGCCGGCCGCTCGGTCACTGGTTTCCAGAACGGCCTGGCCCTGGCCGGGGACTACATGTCCGCGGCGTCGTTCCTGGGAATTGCCGGACTGGTGGCCCTCAAGGGCTACGACGGGCTCATCTACTCCATCGGCTTTCTGGTGGGTTGGCCGCTCATCATGTTTCTCATCGCAGAGCCCCTCCGCAACCTTGGCAAGTACACCTTTGCGGACGTGGTGGCCTACCGCCTCAAGCAGAAGCCCATCCGCATCGCGGCCTCCTGCGGTTCGCTCATGACGGTGTGCTTCTACCTGATTGCGCAGATGGTGGGATCGGGCTCCCTGGTAAACCTGATGTTCGGCCTGCCTTACGAGCTGGCGGTGGGAATCGTGGGCGCGGTGATGATCCTGTATGTGCTCTTTGGTGGCATGCTGGCCACCACCTGGGTGCAAATAATAAAGGCCGTTCTGCTCTTGGGCGGGGCTTCAGTTATGGTGGGTTTGGTGTTGGCCAAGTTTGGCTTCAACCCCGCTGAACTTTTCTCCGCTGCGGCCGCCAAATACGGCCAGAAGGTTCTTGAACCCGGCGGGCTGGTCTCCAACCCCTGGGACGCCCTGAGCCTTGGCATCGCCTTGATGTTCGGCACAGCCGGGCTGCCCCACATCCTCATGCGTTTCTACACCGTGCCCGACGCCGAGCAGGCCAGAAAAAGCGTGCTCTACGCTACGGGCTTCATCTCCTACTTCTACATCCTGACCTTCATCATCGGCTTTGGGGCCATGGTGTTGGTGGGTCAGGACGTGATCACCAAGTTCGACAAGGGTGGCAACATGTCGGCCCTGCTTCTGGCCGAAGTGACCGGTGGCACCATGTTCCTTGGCTTCATCGCGGCCGTGGCCTTCGCCACCATCCTGGCCGTGGTGGCCGGGCTTACTCTGGCCGGGGCGGCCACCTTCTCGCATGACCTGTACGTGAACGTGTTCAGGTCGGGTAAGACCACCGAGGAAGAGGAAGTGAAGATGGCCAAGCGCGCCACCCTGGTGCTGGGTCTGGTGGCAATGGGATTGGGCATCGCTTTCAAGGGCCAGAACGTGGCCTTCATGGTGGGCCTGGCCTTTGCCATCGCGGCCAGCGGCAACTTTCCGGCTCTTCTCATGTCCATTCTGTGGCGCGGCATGTCCACAACCGGCGCTACCGCCGCAATCGTGACCGGTTCCGTGCTGGCCGTGGGGCTCATCGTCATCTCCCCCACTGTGTGGGTGGACGTGTTGGGCTTCAAGCAGGCCATCTTCCCCTGGAAGAACCCGGCCCTCATCTCCATGCCCGCGGCTTTCATTGCCGGTTGGCTGGGTTCGCTCCTCGCGCCTGAGGCCGATGCCAGCGAGCGCTATGAGGATCAGAAAATCCGCAACTACCTGGGGGTGGGCGTGGAATGACAAGCGAAGATGGTTTTTTGGGCCTCAGGGTGGGTAGCCTCACCCTGAAGAAGCCCGTCTTCGTGGATGAACTGACCACTGTGGTGGAGGCGGCGCGCGCCATGCGCGCCGCCAGCGCCACGGCCTGCCTTGTTGGTTCGCCTGAGAGCGTGGCCGGAATCCTTACGGAACGGGACATCGTCGGAGCTGTGGCCGATGGGCGAGCCCTCTATTGCCCGGCTTCGGAACTGATGAGCCGGGGGGTGGTGAGCGTGTCCGAGGAGGAGCTGGTCTCGGAGGCGTTTCTGGCCATGATCCGCCACTCCATCCGCCGCCTCGCGGTGACGGATCGGGAGGGGCGGACCAAGGCCATGCTCACGGAGCGGGACCTCATGGCCGCCAGGCTCGAAAGCCCGGTGGCCCTTTCCGTGGCCATTTCCAACGCCTCGGACGGCGAGTCTCTGGCCAGGGCCTATGCCGGCCTTGGCGATTTGCTTCCCCTGTGGCTCAAACAGGGAGCAGACGTGTCCCGCGCCGGAGCCCTGGCTGCCGCGGTACGCGACCAACTCTTCGTGCGCGCTGCGGAGCTGGCCCTTTTGGGCGGGCCGGATCCCGGGATGATGGCCTTGTTGGTTCTCGGCAGCGAAGGCCGCCGCGAGCAGTTTTTGGCCACGGACCAGGACAACGCCCTGGTACTGGGGGAAAATGCCGACATCCATCTGGCCGAGTCTTTCGCATTGCGCCTGATGGCCATCCTGAACCAGGCCGGGTTGCCGCCTTGTCCGCACGGAGTCACTGCCGACCATGCATCGTGGCGCATGACCCTGGCCGGGTGGGAAAACCGTCTGGCCACCCTGGGCAGGGATATCGGCCCGGATGCTGTTCTGGCCTTGTCACTCCTTGCCGACCTGCGCCATGTGTTCGGGGAAAAAAGTCTCTCTGATGGATTGCGCCAAGCAGTTATCCACGCTGTGCGGGAAAATCCCCGCTCGCTTCGCTACATGGCGCGAGAAGCTGTGCGGTTCGAACCGCCGATTTCGATTTTCGGTACCTTGTCCACTGAGAAAACCGATCTGGGCCGCGAGGGACTGGACATAAAACGGGGCGGTATTTTCCCCCTGACCCAGGGAGCGCGGGTGCTGGCCCTGGAGTTCGGCATGGAGCGCACGGATACGGCTTCCCGGCTCTTGGGTGCGGCAGCGGCGGGGGTTCTCTCAGGGGAAACGGCAGGAGATCTCACCCAGTCCATGGAGTTCATGCAGGAACTCAGGCTGCGCTTCCAGGCCGAGGCTTTGGCCGAGGGCCGCGAGCCGGACAGTATGGTGTATCTGGACCGGATGTCGCGCATGGAACGGTCGCGGCTCAAGGAGTGTTTCAAGGCAGTGGCCGGTTTCCAGGCGATTTTATCCAACAAATACGCGCTGCGGCTGCTCACATGATCCTCGAAGACGTTGTCGAATTTCTGCGGGAGTCGCCGCCGTTGTCCTTTCTGGAACCGCCCAGGCTCTTGGCCCTGGCCAGGAAGGCGGGGTTGGAGTTCTTCCCTTGCGGTACCAAGGTTCTGGGCCCTGGGGGAGCTGGCGAAGGGTTCGTGCTGGTGGTCAAAAAGGGGCTCTTGAAGGCTGGAGACGAAGAATACGGGGAGGGCGCTGTACTTGGTTGGACCGCCGTGGAAGCCCATGCCGAGGAGGACAGCGTCTGCTACCTGCTGCCTCCCCAGGGAGTGTCTCAAGCCCTGGAAGAGAGACCGGAGCTCTTCGATTTTCTCGATGAACGGTTCACGGACAAGGTGCTGGAACTGGGATTGGCCGGCCTGGTCCGGGAAATTCCGGCCTGGCTGGCCAGGCGTCCCCTGGCCATGGTCACTGCGGGCGAGGCCCTGCGGGTGGGCGAGCCTGTGTCATGCGGCACCACCATCCAGCAGGCAGCCCGGATCATGAGCGCCACGAACCGCGACGCGGTGGTGGTGCTCGGCCGCGAGGGGCGTCCCTCCGGCGTCATAACGGACCGGGACTTCCGGTCCAAGGCGGTGGAGCAGGGTCTGGCCCCGGACACGCCTGTGGAGCAGGTGATGACTTCGCCGGTGGTGTCCGTGGATGCCGCTTCGTCCTGCTTCGACGCCCTCATGGCCATGACCCGCCACCATCTGCGTCACGTGGTGGTTATGGCCGGCAGAATGCCGGCCGGGGTTCTCTCGGCCCAGGAACTGCTGCTGAAACAAGTTGGTTCCCCACCCGCTCTTGCCGCAAAGGTCGCCGGGGCGCTGACGGTGGAGGAACTGGCCGGTGTGGCCGCCCTGCTGGATCCGCTCGCGCTGGGGCTCCTACGGGAGGGGGCGCGAGCGTCCAGTTTGGGGCGTATTGTCGGAGGCCTGCGCGAATCCCTGGCCGCTAGGGCCTGCCAACTGGCCGAGGAGATACTGGGTCCGCCTCCGGCCGGATACGCTCTGATACTCTTGGGCAGGGCGGCCAGACGGGAAGGCCCGGCCCTGTGCCCCCTGTGGAACGCGGTGGTTCACGAGGAAACATCGGATGGGGACCAGTGGTTTGAGCGTCTCGGAGCGTTTTTGTCCGAAGCTTTCGAGATCATGAATCTGGCCGGTGCACCGCAATCGCCTTCGGCCGAAAGCCGCCAATGGAGGGGTACCTTGCCACAGTGGCGCGAGCGTATGGACGGTTGGCTGCAACATGCTCCTGAGGACCCGTCGTATCTCGACTTCCGTCCGGTACACGGCCAGCTCTGGCTGGGGGAGGCGCTCCGGGCCCATATGGGGACCATGGTTGGTTTGGTGAATCGGGAAAAGCCGGATGAGTGCGGGAAGGGCCTGACCGAATGCCTGGTGGACACGGCCCGTCGCTGGGCGCTGAGCAGCAGAATCACCCGCATTTCGAGCGTGGAGCGTGCCCAGGCCCTTGAACGGTTGAGGCCGACAGGACCGGAGCTTGCCTTCGCTCTGGAATACCTCACGGCGTGGCAGTGGGTGGGCGAGCCCCTGAGACGGGGCCCCCTGGCGCGGGGGATGGAACGCATGTGTAGAAAAGCGGCGGGGAGGGCGCACGATGAAATGGTGGCCATGGTCCAGCCGTAACGGCGACTCGCCAGTGGGGCGGGCTGAATTCGTTGTCTTCGATCTGGAGATGGGCGGGCTTGACCCCTCGCGGGACGACATATTGTCTTTCGGGGCTCTGCGCATGCATGGCGGGCGCATCGACCTGGGCGACACCTACAAAGCCCTGGTCAGGCCAACGGGAAACCGGCCATCCGGGGAAAGCGTGCGAATCCACCAACTCACCCCTGCGGAGCTTGAGGATAAGCCTCCCATCGAGGAAGCGCTCCCGGCATTTTTGGAATACTGCGGTGAGGCCGTGCTCACAGGCTGGCACGTGGAGCTGGATATGGCATTTCTGCGCTCGTGGACCAAACGTTTGGGATTGCCCGCACCCAAGAACCGCAGCCTGGATGTTTTGGGGCTGTACATGGCCATCAGGGGGGGCAGGGGGTCTCAACTCCTGGAGGAGCTTCCCTTAAAAGACGCCACTCTCTACAGTGTGGCCAGGGCTTTGGGCGTCTCTCCAAAAGGGGCTCACGACGCTCTGGGGGACGCTTTCCTAACGGCCCAGGTGCTGCAGCGGTTTCTCTCAATTCTGAGGGTGTCCCGCCAGGGGGAGGATCCCACGCTGGAGACTGTTCTCAGGCTGGCGTCACCGTCGGCGAATCCCAGGGCAGCTCCGCAGCCAGCATTCTGAAACCGCTCACCGTCAAAGGCTGACCGCTTGCCAAATAAACCTAGAAATTTGGCAGGTGCATGATATGGAAGCATCAAATATCCAACTCCTTAAGGAGCCGTGCATGACTGAGAACATTGAATCCATGCAACACGAAAATCGCATCTTCGAACCGCCCACCGGTCCTCACCAGGCCAGGGCCCATATCAAAAGCCTCGACGAATACCGTGCCGTATACAAGAGATCGGTGGAAGATCCTGAAGGCTATTGGGGAGACCGCTCCAAAGAGCTGCTCACGTGGTTTTCCCCCTTTGGCAAGGTTATGGACTGTGATTTCGACAAGGCCTCCTTCAAATGGTTTTCCGGGGGCACGTTAAACGTGGCCTACAACTGCCTGGACCGCCATCTGGATGGTCCCCGGCGCAACAAGGCGGCCATTGTCTGGCAGGGAGACAAAGAGGGCGACGTACAGGTCCTCACCTACCAGATGCTTCACGATCAGGTGAATAAATTCGCCAACGTGCTGAAGAGTCTTGGAGTGAAAAAGGGCGACCGGGTGGCCATCTACCTGGGTATGGTCCCGGAGTTGGCCGTGGCCATGCTCGCTTGCGCCCGCATAGGAGCGCCCCATTCCATCGTGTTCGCCGGGTTCTCGGCTCACTCGCTCAGAGACCGCATCAACGACTGCCAGGCCAAGGTGGTCATCTGCGGCGACGCCGTGCGCCGCGCGGGCAAGGCCATTCCCCTCAAGGTGAACGTGGACGCGGCCCTCAAGGAATGCCCCTGCGTGGAGAAGGTGGTGGTGCACAACAGCGCTGGAACCCAGGTGGATTTCGTGGAGGGCCGCGATCTCTGGTGGCACGAGTGCATGGCCAAGCCGGAGATGAAGGCGCCATGCCCGGCCGAACCCATGGACGCCGAGGACGTGCTTTTCATCCTGTACACATCCGGCTCCACCGGCAAGCCCAAGGGAGTGTTTCACACCACGGGCGGCTACCTGACCTATGTGGCCCACACAACCCAATTGGTGTTCGATATCCACGACGAGGACGTCCACTGGTGCACCGCAGACATCGGCTGGGTCACCGGGCACAGCTACATCGTCTACGGCCCCCTGGCCCTGGGAGCCACGTCTGTCATGTTCGAAGGAGTGCCCACCTGGCCTTCCCCTGACCGCTTCTGGGCCACTGTGGAGAAGTTCAAGGTGAACATTTTCTACACCGCTCCCACTGCCGTCCGGGCCCTTATGCGCGAGGGAGTGAAATGGACCCAGAACCACGACCTGTCCTCGCTGCGCATCCTTGGGTCGGTTGGCGAGCCCATCAACCCGGAAGCCTGGATATGGTACCACGACAACATCGGAAAGGGGAAACTGCCCATCGTGGACACCTGGTGGCAGACCGAAACCGGGGGGCTCATGATCTCGCCCCTGCCCTATGCCACGCCCCAGAAGCCGGGCTCGGCCACCCTGCCCCTGCCAGGTATAGTTCCCAAGATCGTGGACAAGGACGGCAAGGGCGTTCCGGCCGGGCAGGGAGGTTTCCTGGTACAGACCCAAGCCTGGCCCGGCATGCTGCGCGGTATCTGGGGAGACCCTGATCGCTTCAAGAAGCAGTACTTCGATGCGTTCCCCGGCACCTATGAGACCGGCGACGGGGCTCGTATAGACTCCGACGGCTATGTCTGGATCATGGGCCGTGTTGACGACGTGGTGAACGTTTCCGGCCATCGCATGGGCACGGCCGAGATCGAGTCCGCCCTGGTGGCGCACACGGATGTGGCTGAGGCGGCGGTGGTGGGCATGCCCCACGACATCAAGGGCCAAGCCATCTACGCATACGTCACCCTGAAGGAGGGCATAGAGGCCACGGACGAGCTCTTGGCGGCGCTCAAAAAACATGTGCGCACCGAGATCGGGCCTATCGCCACCCCTGACGTCATCCAGTTCACCCAGGGATTGCCCAAGACTCGCTCCGGCAAGATCATGCGGCGCATCCTGCGCAAGATCGCCGAAGGTGAGGTGAGCCAGCTTGGCGACACCTCCACCTTGGCCGATCCGAGTGTGGTGACGGACCTCATCGAAGGAAAGGACAAGCTGTTCGGCTAACAATAATCCATTTGCAATCCATGGGGCGGCTTCTCCGATGGGAGAGGCCGCCTTTACATTCTCGCTTATTCAATGCATAAAATAAAAATCCAAAGAGTCTTCAGCTATGTTCTTAGGGGAAGGAGGTATCCATGGCCTCTGGCATTTTGGAAAGGCTCGGCAATACGCGCCTGACTATCAAATTTCTTGTTATTTCTATTTTCTCGCTCGTAATATTTGGCGCATCCCTCTTTATAGTAATTCTTCCAAAGTTTGAAAGCGAGATGATGGATGTACACAAGGATTCATTGAATGCTGTTGTAGGGACAATCCATTCCTTACTTATTGAATATGACAACCAGGTAAAGCGTGGTGATCTGACGCTTGAAGAAGCGCAAAAGAGAGCAATCCATCGTATTAAAATGCTGCGCTATGGGAACAACGATTATTTTTGGATAAACGACCTCACTCTCCCCTACCCGAAGATGATATTGCATCCCACCGTGCCAGCGTTGGATGGCAAGGTATTGGATGACCCCAAATTCGTCTGCGCCACGCACTCCCAGAAGGGAATGAAATCGACTCTCGAACGTCTTCAAGACGGCAAGGCCAATCTTTTCTCCACTCTTGTAAAGGCCAGTCAGGAGAGTGGCGACGGGTTCATCATCTATGAATGGCCCAAGCCTACGCGGGAAGGGGTGACCAAAGAACTCTTCCCGAAACTGTCCTATGGCAAGGTGTTCAAACCCTGGGGATGGGTTATCGGCAGCGGAGTGTACATCGACAACATTGCCGCCAAGGTCGCGACAATGCGTTGGTGGGGCGCGGGAGTGTTGGCGGCGGTGTTTGCTACGGGCCTCGGCGTGACCATTTGGCTGACCAGAGCCTTCGTGGGCCGCCAAGTGGACGCGCTGGTTGATTTCTCCGGCAAGGTGGCCGGGGGAGATCTGTCCGCTCAGGTGCCAGCAGTCTCGTTCAAGGCCGAGCTCGGTGTGCTCAAGAACGCATTGGTGTCCATGGTGGAGCGCCTGCGGGAATCAATCGCCCTGGCCGAGGAGAAAACGCGTGAAGCGAGCGTGCAGGCCGAACAGGCCAAGGATCAGTCCAGGCTGGCCGAGCAGGCTTGCCGCATGGCTGAAGACGCCAAACGTCAAGGTGAACTCACGGCCGTGGACGCCATGAGCGTGGCTGCCGATGGAATCGGGCAGGTGGCAGGCGAACTTGCCGGGCTACTTTCCGACGCAGCCGAGGGAACCGGCAGGCAACGCAGGCAGGCCGAAGAAACAGCCAGCGAGGTGGAGGAAGCCACTCGCACCCTGGCACATGTGTCGCAATTGGCGTCTGATGTGGCCGGGCTGGCCGGAGAGGCAAGCGAAAAGGCCAAAGCAGGGGCGGGGGTTGTGGAAGGCTCGGCCAAAGCCATTGAAGAGGTCAACACCCAGGCCCAGGCTCTTTCCGAATCCATGCACGAGCTCGGCAAGCAGAGCCAGGCCATCGGCGCTATCCTCACCACCATAGCGGACATAGCGGACCAGACAAACCTGCTCGCCCTGAACGCGGCCATCGAGGCGGCCAGGGCAGGGGAGGCCGGACGAGGCTTCGCTGTTGTGGCCGACGAGGTGCGCAAACTCGCTGAAAAAACCATGACCGCCACCCAGGAAGTAACCAGGTCCGTGGGCGCCATCCAGGACGGGGCACGCCGCAACGTGGAACGTATGGATCAGGCGGCCAAGGCCATCGCCCAGGCCACGAATCTGTCCCGCCAGTCCGGCGAGGTGTTCGTGGACATTGTGGACATTGTCGGCCGCTCGGCCGCTCAGACCTCCAGCATAGCCGCTGATGCGCAAGCTCAATCCAAGGCCATGCACCAGGTTTCCGGTGCGGTTGAGGCCATTGCCCAGGTCGCTGGAGAGGTGGCTAGGAACGCCTCGGAGTCCCTGGATGCGTTGCGTAGGCTGGAGGGGGAACAGGCTCAGCTAGGCGATGTGATCCGTAAGTTCGACGCGGGGGTTGAGGCGTTGCCCCAGGCTGGCAAGGGTTAGCCGGGCGCTGGGGAGCATGGGGTATATATGGCGCGGAACGCGAAAGTCTGGAGACCAAAAGGTTTGGAAGGTGTGGAATGCTTGCACGCCAGTCTTCGAGGCGAACATTTCTCCCGCCACTTTCACGAAGGCTACGCCCTGGGTGTGGTGGAATCCGGAGCGCTGGAATTTAAATACCTCGGCCGAGACTGCGTGGCCCCTGCCGGGGCCGTGAATATGGTTGTCCCAGGCGAGGTCCATGACGGGCATGGGGCGTCCCCCCAGGGCTGGCGTTATCGGATGTTCTACCTGGACGCCAATGTGGTTGAGCGCACTGCTGGGGAGCTTGGGGAGCGCGATGCCGTGCCCCCAGGATTTCCCGCTGGTGTAATCCACGATCCGATTTTGGCCCGATCACTCTCTTCTCTGCACCAGGATCTGGAAAACGGGTGCACCACGTTGCTCGAGCGCCAGAACCGCTTGTCCCAGCTTCTCTCACGTTGGATTGTAAGGCATTCTGGCAAGACCCGTTCGGTGCGGGCAGGGCGTGAGCACGCAGGGGTCAAAAGGGCTAAGGAGTATCTGCGGGAGAAAGTGTTGGAACCTGTTACCCTGGTGGAATTGTCGCAGGCAGCCAAGCTCTCTGCCTTTCGCTTGAACCGGGTGTTCAGCCGTGCCGTGGGGCTGGCTCCCCATGCCTACCAGGTGCTCCTGCGCGTGGAAAAGGCCCGCACGCTTCTCGCTGCCGGGATACGCCCCGTTGATGTCGCGGTCCAAACAGGGTTCGCTGACCAAAGCCATCTGAACCGACATTTCCGGCGTATTACCGGGGTAACCCCCGGGGTATACGGCAAGATCGTTCAAGACCGCTGAGTCTTTATTTGGCATGTGCCGTCCAGTTTCACACTGGAGGCATGTTGTCGTGAAGATTCAACCCTCGATTATCCGAAGAGAATTCCCCTCACCTCCTGATCACAATCAGCTTCCAACCACGGAGCTGTCCAAGATCCCGCCTCTTTCGCAAAAAGAGCCTCGCTCTCAGCCAGTTGTCAATCCGGGTACGCTGGTCCCCGTTGCCTACATGTCGCTGGCCATGCTCTTGGTGGGGGCCACAGCCCCTCTGGGGGAAGTTGCTTTGGCTGGTTTCCCGCTCTTTCCAGCCTTGGCGATCCGGCTGGCGTTGGCAGCGGTGACGCTCTCCGCTGTGGCCGAACGTAGACACAGCGATTGTCCGAGGCTGGCACTTCGGCAGTGGATGTTGCTAGCCGTGCAGGCATTGTGCGGCGTGGTGGTGTTCAACGTCGGGCTCTGGCTCGGCATGGCCGAGAGTGGGCCGGCTGCGGCTGGAGTGTTCACCAGTGCCACCCCAGTGCTCATGGCGCTCATCGGTGTACTTGGATTAGGCGAGAAGGTGACGGTGAGAATGCTTGCGGGCATTGGCCTGACAGTGGCCGGGGTGTTGTTCTCCCGCGACGTTGCGAATACTCCCTGGCGGCCGAATTATGGTGATGCGCTGCTCTTGGCCGCTGTGACAGGGGAAGCGGTCTTTCTCCTGGCTCTTAAATGGCAGCCGCGAGGGCTTTCCTCCTTGGCGGCGGCAAAGCGCATCACATGGATAGGTTTTTTAATGGTTTTGCCCCTGGCAGTCGTGCAGATCCTGCATGAGGGGGTGCCTAGGGCAGAAGCGGGACCCTGGCTGGCCGTGGGGGCGCTCGGCGTGCTGGTGACAGCCGGTGGCTACGTGCTGTGGTTCAAGGGGGTGGTTCGGGCACGGCCGAGCCAGGCGGCCGTGGTGACAGGACTCATGCCTGTGAGCGCTGTGCTATCGAGCTGGCTGCTCTTGGGGCTTGCTCCCTCGTATAGCCAGTCCCTAGGATGCCTGGCCGTGGGAGTGGGTATTTGGCTGTCGGCTCGTAAAGCGTAAGGAACCGGTGGAGCAGTAAGGATTGGTGTGAGCAGGGCGAGCGCACGCCCTGGAGCTTTCAGGGCGCTCGGCGTGACGCTCTGCCAGGTATTGTCAGGCGAGCTGCAACAGAAAATAACTAGTCTTTTGGCAGCTCCTGGGTTTGAATTTTATTTATTATGGCCCAGGTGCTGAACATTGCCCTCAGGTAGTCCGCGGAGGCGCCCGCCTCCGCCATGGCGTCCTTGAAGGAGTGGTAGTCCAAATCCACGGCCTCGTTCTGCAAGGCTTTGCCCCATTCCTCTCTGGGAATCTGAATCCGGTAACGGTAGTCCGCTTCCGGGAATGTAAGGATATCTGCCTTGAGCTTATGCCTGGCGATGAGGTTTTCCAGGTGTTCTTTTTTTCTGGCCCGGACCGCGACCTCGCCGGGCTGGCAAAACTTGGTGGCCGCGACAGAGAAGAAGCCATCACGTGTAAAAATCCACATTTCGAACCTCCGGAAGCCGGTGTATCGAAACGGACTACACGGGTTGGGGTTTAAGCGTCGCGGCGTCGGTATCCGCATCTCCCTGATGCCCAAATAGCGGCTGTCACACAACCCGAAAAGTGAACTGCGGGCCTCTGGCATATTTCTGGCGGGAGGCCTCAGCATCCTTGCAGTGATGAGGCTTGAGCGCTCGGGCGAGCTCTTGTAGAGACCTGTTCGTGAAAGCCCATGCGGAGGAAAAACCGTATGGGCGCACCTGTTAAGAAGCCGGATGGAAGTGATACATGCTCAAGGATGCCCTCTCGGAAAAGCCCTTCCGGAAATTCTGGTTCTGCCAGCTCCAGACCATGTCCGCCTATCAGATGCTCACCGTGGCCATTGGCTGGCAGATGTACGACATCACCGGCAGTGCGCTGAGCCTGGGGTTTGTCGGGCTGGCCCAGTTCATACCTCAGTTGGCCCTGACCCTGGTGGTGGGGCAGGTGGCCGACAGGTTCGACCGCAGGCGCATCACCCAGGCGTGCCAGATTCTTGAATGCCTCATGACCGCTAGCCTGGCCGCCGGCAGCCTCCTTCACTTCATTGATGAACGGATGCTCTACATCGGCGCTTTTGTGCTTGGAGCAGCCAGGGCATTCGAAATGCCCACCATGCAGGCATTGCTGCCTGGCCTGGTTGATCCGGCCAAATTGCCCAGCATGCTCGCCCTGACGGCATCGGCCAGGCAGACCGCCTTCATCCTGGGGCCGGCCCTTGGGGGCATTCTCTATCTTGCCGGGGCGGGCACGGTCTACACGCTCTGCGCCACACTCTTCGCCCTGGCCGCACACACTGTGGGGGGCATCCCCAAGCCCAAGACTCCGCAGCGACGGGAGCCGGTGAGCATCGATTCCGTGCTGGGGGGGATCCGCTACGTGCGCAACAAGCCCGAACTGCTGGGGGCCATATCACTCGATCTTTTTTCGGTGCTTCTTGGCGGTGCAACGGCCCTTTTGCCCATTTTCGCCAGGGACATTCTCGGCACCGGCCCTTGGGGATTGGGGCTTCTGCGCGGCGCGCCGGGCATAGGGGCCTTGGCCATGTCCGTCTGTCTGGCCCACTCTCCGCTGGGTGGGAAGGTGGGGCGTAAAATGTTCGCCGCGGTTGCCGTATTCGGGGTGGCCACCATCGTCTTCGGTTTGTCCCGGAGTTTTCCACTCTCGCTTCTTGCTCTTATTGTCCTTGGAGCCAGCGACATGGTGAGCGTGGTCATCCGGTCTTCACTGGTGCAGCTCGAAACCCCGGACGAGATGCGAGGACGGGTGAGCGCTGTGAACGCGGTGTTCATCGGGACCTCCAATCAGCTTGGGGAGTTCGAGTCCGGGGTTACGGCGGCCTGGTTCGGCACGTCGCCCTCGGTGGTTATCGGAGGGATGGCCACCCTTCTGGTCGTGGCGGTGTGGATGAGGCTGTTCCCCGCGCTTAAGAATCGCGACCGGCTGGGCGCAGGGGAGAGTTGACGGGGCAGCTGCCAAGGGCGCACAGAAAGCAGGAGCCAAGCGGTTGGCGCATGGAGTGCGTATCTTACATCCGCACCGCAGTATTCGCCGGGCTTTGCTTTGTATCAAACACGGAACCGGGTGGAGGTCTCCTGCCCGGAGGCGGATCAAAAGGCGCCTTTCATGAACTGGTTTTCCCAGCTGTTTCTCAGCCATTCAGCCGCGCAGGCAGTGGTGGTCCTGGGCTTGGCCGTGGTTCTGGGCCTTGCCTTCGGACACATACGCTTCTTCGGTATCCGCCTGGGAGTGGGTGGGGTGCTGTTCAGCGGCTTGGCCCTTGGGCATTACGGCTTTTCCTTGGACCATGGGGTTATGGATTTCGCCCGAGAATTCGGGCTCATTCTTTTCGTCTACACCATCGGCATGCAGGTGGGGCCGAGCTTCGCGGATTCGCTTCGCCGCCGGGGCTTTCGCTTGAACGCCATGGCCACCCTTATTGTGGCCTTGAGCGTACTTATCACCGTGTGTTTTCATTTCTGGGGCCACATGCCATTGTCCACGGCGGTCGGCCTTTTCAGCGGAGCCACCACCAACACCCCGTCCCTTGCCTCGGCGTCCCAGGCCTTCCAGGAACTCGCCCCGGCCTTGGCGGACAAGGCCATTGGCGAAGCCGGACTCGGCTATGCGGTGGCCTATCCCTTCGGCATCTTCGGCATCATCCTGGTTATGCTTCTCATCCGGGCCGTGTTCCGCATAAACCCTGCCCAGGAACTGAAGCAGATGGAGGAGCAGGCCAAGACGTTCCATCCTCCGCTGGAAACCATGACCCTGGAGCTGACCAATCCCAACCTGAACGGTTTGCGCCTGGGAGGAGTCCCGGGGCTCGCGGACCTGAACGTGGCCGTGTCCCGGGTCATGAGCGAGGGAGTGGTGAGCGCTGCCACCCCGGATACGGTGTTGAGAGCTGGTATGCTCCTGCACGCCGTGGGGATGCCCGGAGACCTGGAGAAGCTGCGCGTTCTGGCCGGGGTGCGAAGCGAAACCAACCTGCCGCGCGTGGCCGGGCCACTCCAGATGCGCCGCTTCGTAATCACCAAACGCTCGGTGGTGGGCAAGAGCGTTCCGGAGCTGAACCTGGCCCAGAAATACGAGGTGACCGTGACCCGGATCACCCGGTCCGGCACGGAGTTCGCGCCAGGCCCGGACATCCACCTGCATTTCGGCGACCTGGTGCAATGCGTGGGCGACCCGGCTCAGTTGGCCGAGGTGGAACGTCTGCTCGGCAACGTCAAGGACCTGGACCATCCCCATGTGCTTCCCATCTTCGTGGGCATCCTTCTGGGAACAGTGGTGGGCAGCCTGCCGGTGGCCTTGCCCGGACTGCCCTCGGGCATCAAGCTCGGCGTTGCCGGGGGGCCGCTTCTGGTGTCCATCCTCCTGTCGCGCCTGCACCATTTCGGGGGCATGGTGTGGTACATGCATCCTGGGGCCAACCTTATTCTGCGCGAGGTGGGCATCAGCCTGTTCCTGGCCTGCGTGGGGATCAAGGCCGGGGGGCACTTTCTGGACGCGGTCACAAGCGGGGCAGGGCTCTACTGGCTGCTGGCCGGGGCCTGCATCACCTTTTTCCCGCTTCTGGTGGCCGGCCTCGTCGGGCGGATTTTTCTCAAATGCAACTACGCATCCATGTGCGGTCTCCTGGCCGGCAGCATGACCGACCCTCCGGCCCTGGCTTTTGCCGGGCAGATGCTCGGCAGTGACGCTCCGGCTTCGGTGTACGCCACGGTCTATCCCCTGGTGATGATCCTGCGCATTCTGGCGGGCCAGCTCATGGTTCTTATGCTCTATTCGCCGTAAACGTCAGTTTCTCCCCCGAGTGGGGTCGTTTGAACTGAGGAGGGATCACGTATGGTTTGTGCTTCGATATTCCCCGCCCGGTATGTCCAGGGGGCCGGAGCGCTCGGCGCTCTGCCTGAAGAGGCCGCCCGGTTGGGGAAAAAGGGGTTGATGATTGTCAGCAGGACGGCCCGCCCTATCGCGGAGCAGGCCGTGGCCGGGCAGTCGCAGCTCGCGTTGGTGCATGAGACCTTCACCGGCGAATGCAGTGACGAAGAAATCGACCGCCTGGTGGACGTGGGCAAGAAGGGCAAGGTGGACGTCATCATTGGCGTTGGCGGCGGGAAACCCCTGGATACGGCCAAAGCTGTCGGGCATGCCTTGTCGCTTCCGGTGGTGGTCGTGCCGACCCTGGCCTCGACCGATGCGCCCTGCAGCGCCTTGTCCGTTATCTACACCCCCGAGGGGGCCTTCAAACGCTATCTGCTTCTGCCGCGAAATCCGGACGTGGTGCTGGTGGACAGCACGGTGGTCGCCAACGCCCCTGCCCGCTTTCTGGTCTCGGGCATGGGCGATGCGTTGTCCACATGGTTCGAGGCCGAGGATTGCCGGTTAAGCCAAGCCGCGAACATGACGGGGCGTCCCGGCACCATGACGGCGTACGGCCTGGCGCGCATGTGCTTCGACACGCTCATGGCTGACGGGGTCGCCGCTGTGAAAGCTTGCGAGAACAGGGCGGTGACGCCTGAGCTTGAGCGCATCATTGAAGCCAACACGCTTCTCTCCGGCCTTGGCTTTGAAAGCGGCGGACTGTCCGGCGCTCACGCCATCCACAACGGCCTTACCGTGTTGCCCGAAACCCACAACTGCTGGCATGGCGAGAAAGTGGCTATCGGCACTTTGTCGCTTCTTAAGCTGACCGGGCGCCCAGCGGACGTGGTTTCCAAGGTCTATGACTTCTGCCAGGCGGTGGGCCTGCCTGTTTGCCTCGCCGATATAGGCCTTGAAAACCCGACGGATGAACAGCTGATGGCGGTGTCCCAGAAGGCCTGTGCCCAAGGCGAAACCATCCACAACATCAAGGGCGGGGTGACGCCCGAAGCTGTGCTGGCGGCCATCAAGGCTGCGGACACCGAAGGCCGCCGCCGTAAGGGCTGACAATGTGATTTGCTAGGATAAAACAAAAAGGGCCGGGAATTATCCCGGCCCTTTTTCCATAGGTTGAATTGTAAGCTCGAGAAGGCCCGTAGAAGTGCGGCATAAATTCGGGATTCCAAAGGGCAGAGCCCTTTGGCCGCCGGATGCCTTCAACTCCACCCCAAAAAAGCGCCTAACGCCTGGCCTCCACCTTGGCCAGTTTCTCCCAGTAGCGGATCAATGCACCGTGGTCAGAATCTCCAAGGCCGTCGGCCTTGAGGGCTTGCATCACTTCCATCACCTGGGCCGTGAGGGGCAGGCTCACGTTTAATTCATGCGAGGTCTCCAGGACGTTGTAGAGGTCCTTGGCGTGGAGGTTAATCTTGAAGCCGGGCGTGAACTTGCCGTCCATCACCAGAGGAGCCTTGGCGTCCAGCACAGTGCTCCCGGCCAGCCCGCCCCGAATGGCTTGATAAACCAGGTCCGGACTCACCCCGGCCTTGGTGGCCAGGACCAGGGCCTCGGACATGGCCGCGATGTTTAAGGCCACCACGATCTGGTTGGCAAGCTTGGTCACGTTGCCCGCGCCGATTGCTCCCACCAGAACCACCGAGGCGGCCATGGACTTGAGCACGGGCAGGCATTCGTCGAAATCGGCCTGCGACCCCCCGACCATCACGGACAGGGTGCCCTCTATGGCCTTGGGCTCGCCGCCGCTCACCGGGGCGTCCAGCATGCGAACGCCTTTCTTTGCCAACTCTGCGGCGATTTCCTGGCTGGCCAGGGGGGCGATGGAGCTCATGTCCACCACGATGGAGCCCGCTGCCGCTCCTTCGAGAACACCGCCGGGCCCGAGGACCACCTCCTTCACCTGGGGCGAATTGGGCAGCATGGTGATTATGATGTCCGAGCGGGAAGCCACGTCTTTGGCGGAAGCACCGGCCTTGGCTCCGGCGGAGACAATAAGGTCGACGTCCTTTTGGGTGCGGCTGAAAACGGTGAGTTCGTATCCCGCCTTGAGCAGGTTGCGGCACATGGGCTTGCCCATGATTCCAAGTCCGATGAATCCTATGCGTTTCATGGAAACTCCTTGCAGGCGCTAGTGGGTGATGCCCATTTTTTTCATCCAGGCCAGGGAGGCCAGGGTGTCGGGTTCCGGAACGTATTCGAGGCCGATGTGGCCCGCATAACCCAGACGGTCGATCTCCTTGAACACGTAGGGGAAGTTGATCTCGCCGGTTCCGGGCTGGTGGCGGCCTGGGTTGTCCGCGATCTGGATGTGGCCGATCTTGTCCATGTGCGCCCGGAGAGTGGCGGCCAGCTCTCCCTCCTCGCGCTGGGCGTGGTAGACGTCGTACTGCATGAAGACGTTCGGCCTGCCGACCTCTTCGATCAGGTACAGGGTCTGGGCTGAGGAGTGGAGGAAGAACCCGGGAATATCCTTGCGGTTGATGAATTCAACCAGGAGGGTCAGGTTCTCCTTGGCCAGAGCATCGGCGGCGAAGCGAAGATTCTCCACCAGGGTGCGCCACATGTCCTCGTGCGCCACTCCCTTGGGGGCTTTCCCGGCCAGACAGTTCAACCGGGGGGTCTCAAGCACTTTGGCGTAGGTTACGGCCTTGGCAACGCCAGCGCGGAACTCCTCGGTCCAGGACGGGTCCGCGGCTATGCCCCTGTCCCCGGCGGCCCAGTCCCCGGCAGGCAGGTTGAACAGCACCTGGGAAAGCCCGTGCTGCTTGAGAAGCCCGGCCAGTTTGGCCGGGGCATAGTCGTAGGGGAAGAGGTATTCCACTGCGGTGAAGCCGGCAGCGGCAGCGGCAGCGAAACGTTCGGGGAAGGGATGTTCCGTAAAGAGCATGGACAGGTTTGCTGAGAATTTCGGCACGGTTCAACTCCTTGCGGTTTCCGGTTGGGCTGCGGCCTCGCGGCGAAGGGCTTCAAGGGATTGGGCGATGTGACGGCGCATGGCCTGGCCGGTTGCCTCGGAGTCTTTCCGGCGAAGGCCTTCGATCACCGCCATATGGTCCGGGACGGTGTCCTCCCAGGGGCGAGGCGTGCCATGCAGGTATGCCGCGGCCAGCATGTTCACCGGGGCCATGGCGGTCATCAGGTAAGGGTTGGCGGAGAGTTCCGCCAGGCGCCAGTGGAAGCTCCTGTCCCTCTCGATGAAGAGCTTGTGAGACTCTTGGGTGTCCGGCAGCCCCTGCATGCCTTGCCACAGCTCGTACATCTCGTCGGCTTCCTTAGCGCTGATCTGGGCGGCGGCAAGCTCCGCGGCCAGGGGTTCCAGGCGCTCGCGCACCTCGAAAAGGTGCACCAGTTCGGCAAGCCCAAGGACCCTGACGTATATTCCGCGCCTGGGAACCCATTCGAGCAGGCCCTCCTGGGCTAAGCGTTTGAGCGCGTTGACCAGGGGCGTCCTGCTGACTTCAAGACCGGCGGCCATGTCCTCCTGCACGATTCGCTGGCCTGGTTCCAGTTCTCCCGAGGCGAGCATGTCTTTGACTCTGGCGTAGACCATCTCGTCCAGGTTCTGGTGCCTGATGGGGCGTGGGAGGATGGCCATCCTGGCCGGCGAGAGATTGGAAGAAGCGTTCTTCATGTGGGCACGTCCAAGTTTTCTCCTCGCGGGATATTCCAATGTCTGTATTTAAAATTTTGCATGCAAAATTCAAGTGGGTAGTGTCAAGGAGTATCATTGAGTGTCCAGGGGGTATCCCCCTGACGGGTGCAGGGCGGAGCCCTGCGAGGGAAATGAGTTGAGTGTCCATCCTCGACATGCAGGGAACCAATACGCTACTATTTTAGAAGCAGGTCCGGGCGGCAACCGCTGCTCGCGCCGATCCGAACGAAACCAAAAAGGATACCTCCATGCGCGCGCTGACAGCCCTGTTCCTGATCCTTCTTTTCGCCTTGCCAGCCCTGGGCCAGCCCAGACCTCAGACCCAGAACCAAGCTCAAGCCCAATCCCAGGGCCCTCCTCTGGCCGGGCAATGGTCCCGCATGCCCCGAGATGCCCGCACCTGCTACATGACCGGGGCCGCTGCCGGGGCCCGCGCCTTTGCCGCAACCCAGCCGGGCACGCCAATGCCAGCACGCATCGACGTACCCCAGGCAGTCACCAACATGGATCACCTCTCCGCAGACCCCAGGTACAGCCGCCTGCCAATGATGGCTGTGGCCCTCAAGGCGATCATGTCCGCCCAGGATACCGGCATTCCCTTTGTCGAGTCCGGCAAGCAAGTGCGCGATCCCCAATTCGACGCCATGCTCCTCTTTGACGATCCCGAATTCTGGCCAATAAATTTGGAAGGCTTCGTACCCACCCCCATCCCTGGAGCGAAGCCCACCTACGCCCACGCCTGGTTGGCTACGATTGAAGCCCAGAAACAGCTTTTCGCCGAAGGATTCGGGGACATGGCCGCAGCTCAATGCCTCGAGCGCTTCGGCGACACTCCTGCCGGTTCCAAGTGTCTCAAGCCCCTGCTGCCTTTGCCCATGAACGCCGTGATTGCCGCAATGGACACTATCTATAGGGACAAGCGTTACGCCAACTCGGGTTTCGATCTGGTCATCCGGGCGGCTCTGGCCAAGATGGTGGGGGACGACTGGGAGAAAATCCTCGCCGAGAAATAAGCCTTCCAGTGCCACAGCTTGATGTTTCGTGCTACTTAAATTACACGAACAAGAAAATGATGACACTCGGAGGAGTCCCATGCGCCCAGTCGTTCTGATCGCCCTGCTTTTCGTGTGTGCCAGTGCCTTTCCGGCTCATGCCCATTTCGGGATGGTGGTTCCGGACAAAAACCTTGTGGTCAAGGACGGGCCCAAGGCCGTGAACCTGGACATCCGGTTTTGGCATCCCATGGAAAACCAGGGAATGAACCAGGAGAAGCCCAAGCTTGAGGTTCTGGTCAAGGGGCAGAAGCAGGATATCTCCTCGTCTCTTTCTCCAAACGTCATAGACGGCAAGCAGGCCTGGAAAGCCGAATACCAGGTCAAGGCGCCTGGAGTGAGCGTATTCGCCATGACGCCTCAGGCGTATTGGGAACCTGCCGAGAAAAAATACATTGTCCATCTGACCAAGACGATCATAAGCGCTCTGGGCGGCGATGAAGGCTGGGACAAACCTGTGGGGATGAAGCTGGAGATCGTGCCCATGGTCAAGCCCTTCGCCCTGTATGCCGGCAACGTGTTCACCGGAAAGGTTCTCTACAAGGGCAAGGCGCTGGGCAACGCTGAGGTGGAGGTGGAATTCTTCAACAAGGACGGGGCGGTCAAAGCCCCGGACGAGGCCTACGTGGCCCAGGTTGTGAAAACAGATGCCAATGGCGTGTTCACCTACGCAGCTCCGTGGGCCGGCTGGTGGGGATTCGCCGCTCTGACCGACGACGACGCCAAGATGAAGAAAGACGGCAAGGATATGCCCGTGGAATTGGGTGGCGTCATCTGGGTGTATTTTCATCCCGTGCCCGGCAAGTAGAGGTGTTCCCGATGTTTCGGATACCGCCTGCGCTAGCCTTATTGGTCTTGTTGGCCATGCCTGCCTGGGCCCATAAGGTGAATGTTTTCGCTGTGGTGGAAAAGGGAAGCATCACCGGAGAAGGCTACTTCGCAGGCGGCGGCAAAGCTCAGGATGTTCCTGTAGAGGTTGTCGACTCCACCGGCACTGTGGTGGCAAAGGGGATCACCGGGCCCGACGGAGCGTTCAAGATAGCCTTGCCCCAAGGTGTTACCGCTCCTCTTAGGGTCGTTCTCAAGGCCGGGGACGGCCATCAGAACGATTTCACCCTTACAGCCAAGGACCTGGGAGAATTCGCCCAGACGCAAACACTTCCCGCTCCATCGCCCGGAGCCTTGCCCATACCCGGAATGCACCAAGCCGGTGCGGGGACGAATGCTTCCCAAGGACAAATTGGTCCCGCCCCCGCCACGGGCATGGACGAGGCGAAGTTCACCGCGCTTATGGAAGCGGCAGTGGCCAAGACGGTGGAGGAGAAGCTCACTCCGCTCAAACTGGAGTTGGCCAGGATAGCCGAGCAGGAACAGTCGTCCAGGCTCCGAGACATCATTGGGGGACTGGGCTGGATAGTGGGTCTGGTGGGCATTGCCGCCTGGTTCAAGCGGCCCAGGTAGGGTTGTTCTGAACTCCCGGGTTTGCCGAGAGGCACCGGAACTACGCCAACATGTTGCCAGCCAGGACGGGCTTGTCCGTTTTTCCAGCTTTGCCTCGTGAAGAACGTCCTCAGGCAAGAATGCCCTTGGGCCAGAATCAAAAGAGCCGGAAGCGCCTCATTATGCGTTCCGGCTCCTTTGCTTTTGAAGCCCGTTGTGAGGGGTGGTAAAGCTCACCGCATTTGGGGAGGCCTGCTCAAATGTCTCGCCTTCACGCAAGGTGATTTTTCGTTATCCAATCTTTTCAAGGACCTTTACGTCCATGGACTCGGCCAACTCCGGGGCCTTGCCGCGCCAAGCCAGCAAATGCGGCGTCTCCAGATGCTTGCCGAGCAGTTCCTGACTCTCCCAGGTTTCGTAGAAGACGAACACGCAGGGATTTTCCAGGCTGCGGTGCAGGTCATAGAGTATGCAGCCCGGGTCCTTGCGCGAGGGGGCGATCAAGCCCGTGAGGATCTTTTCAACGTCGTTCTCCCTGCCTTTCTTGGCCACGATAGTGGCCACTACATGTATACTCGCCATGCTGATGCACTCCTGGGATGCTTGTCACCGCCCGGCAAGGCTCATCCTTCGCCCGGGGACGGCGGTTTGGGGTAATTTGTCAAATGGGGCTTGATGGCCCGCCCAAGCCAGTCGATGGCTTTGCCCAGGTGACGCATGTTGCTCATGCCCTCGCCGTCCTTGTTCACCTCGCCGGGGTTAAGGCCGAACCCCAGGTTCCAATAAGATGATCCGGGAACGATCATGCCGGACATGAGGAACATGTGGTTGATGCTGTCGTACACGTGGGTGCCCCCGCCCCTTCGCACCGCTACCACCGCCGCTCCGATCTTTCCGGCAAAGGCCGTCCCGTTGGCGATGGAGACCAGCCCGGACCGGTCGATGAGGGCCTTCAGTTCCGCTGTGACGTCGGTGAAGTAGGTGGGCGAGCCCATGATGATGGCGTCAGCATCCAGCATCTGGGCCAGACAGTCGTTCAATACGTCGTTTTTTACGGCGCAGCGCATATCCTTGTTCTCGAAGCACTTGAAGCAGGCGATGCATCCTTTGATCTTGGCTCCGCCGACCTGGATGAAGGTCGTCTTCCACCCGGCGGCGTCCAGCGGCTTGAGCACTTCGCGCAGCAGGGTTTCCGTATTGCCGCCCTTGCGGGGGCTTCCATTGATGGCCACTGCTTTCATGGTGTTCCTCCTGCGGGCAGCTCTTGACGGCCCGTTTTGTGTGCGTATATGCGTCCACCAGCCATGGGCGCAAGTACTGTCTAAAATGTACCATACTTACAAGAAGTATAGTGTGAGGAGAAAACGTGATCCAGCCCTGCAAGACTAAGGAACTCAATGGCAAGACCTACCGCTGTTTTTTCGAGCTGACGCTGCAGGTGATGGGCGGCAAGTGGAAGCCGGTCATTCTCTACCACTTGGCTACCGAAGGTGTCATGCGCTTTAGTGACCTGCGGCGCAGCATCAGCGGGGTCACGGAACGCATGCTGGCCAGGCAGCTGCGCGAACTCGAAGCAGATCGTATCGTGCACCGCGAGGTGTACCGGGAGGTGCCCCCGCGCGTCGAGTATTCGCTCACGGACTTGGGGAGCGGCCTGATACCCATACTCAAGGAACTGCGCGACTGGGGCGTGGACTACGAGCGCTGCTTGGGCGGGCCGGAACTGTTCGCGGGCGAGGGTTACGAGCCAACGGAGACAGGAGCGGCCAAGGCTGCCGGGGCTTAAAGCAGACTTTTTTTAGGTGCCGTGGTTTTGAAGCTGCAGGTTTTCCAAAAATGCTTCAAAACCACGGCATGGTTGTGCACAGAGTTTCTGGCCGCGAATAGAAGAGTTACTGTGAACCTTTTTTGAGTTTCTTGCCCACGTTCCAGCAGCCTCCGAGCACCGGTCCCAGCCCGTAGTAAGAGAGGGTCCCCATGTCGAAGAGTAGCGGACGAACCTTGGCAGGATCGATCTTTCCCTTATCCGTGAGCACGGCCTCGTCCGCCCAGGTATTCACCACCTCTCCCACGAATACCTCGTGGGTGGGAAAGTCCACCACCTGATGCAGCCGGCATTCCATGGCTACCGGGCATCCCTTGATGAGCGGCGCGTGTTGCAGTTGGCCGGTGAACAGCTCGAAGACCTTTGATTTGTCCGTGTTCTTGCCCGTGACAATACCCACGTAGTCGGTCTCCACCATGAGATTTTCAGAGGGGATGTTCACGCTGAACTCCTTGTGCTCGAAAATGCCCTTGTTGGAGTAGTGGGACTTGTTGATGCCAAACGACAGGTACTGGGGTTGTCCGTGGTTCATGATTCCCACATGGGCGACGGCCAGGAAGTTGGGGCGTCCATCCACGACAGCCCCGACGATGGTGGTGAGGGACGGATACAGGGCGTTGGCAGGTCCGATGTCTTTTTTCATGGTGGAGTTCTCCTGTTTTTATTGCTTGTGCATGCAAGTTTCTGGGTTAAAAAAACACTCACGGGTTGTCCAGGCGCAGGCAGGTCTGGTGCAGAGACAGGGTGAGGTCGGCCCCGGCCTGCTCGCCCAGGATCTTCGAATACGCGCAGTGAAGGTCCTTCCAGGCGGCGGCGATTGTCCCGGACATGCCGCGCCCCTTGGCCGTGGGGGAAATGTGGGATGCTTTGCCCTTGGTGCGCCGCTCCACGAGCCCTTTGCGCTCCAGGCCGTCAGCCAGGCGTGTCACGGTGGAGGGCGCCAGATGCAACCGGGCGGCCAGTTCGGATGGGGTCACTCCGGGTGATTCCATGGCCAGCATGAGCAGGAATGCCTGGGAGGGGGACAACCCAGTGGGCGCAAAGGACTCCTCGGCCATGCGCGTGACCGTGCGGGCCAGAGCGTTGGCGGTAAAGTAGAGGCAGCATTCGAGCAGGGTTTTTGAATCAGACACGGGAGCCCCTTGTTGCTTGCGCATGCAAATAAAAGGGGCTCCCGAGAAAGTCAAGCATTCAGAACCGGAGCGGCTACATGCCGGGCTTTCCGCCTTTGCCCGGGGGCATCCCCTGGCCGCCCATGTTGGGCATGGTCATCTTCTGGTAGCCGGCTGGTACCGTGAAAAGCGCAGGATCCACGTTGCCGGTCTTTATGTTCTTGTACTCCATGGTCATGTTCATGGAGCCTTCCTTGATCACGGACTTGACGGGGTGGCCGAGTTTGTCCGCAAACCAGGCTGTCATCTCGCCCTTGGATTTGTCCTTGAATTCGAATACGCGCTTCTCGCATTCCCAGCCGTCCACGGTTTCCTTGCCCAGGGTTTTCCACTGCCCCAGGTCGGACGAGCCGTCCTTCATGGCTTCAGGCCCCATGCGGGAGGGGTCGAGCGCCATCTCCATGTACATCTTCTGGTCAGGCATGATCATGTACACCTTTTTCGCGGCCGGATCGGTGATGGTGACCTGCGTGTTTCCCTGCATGGTGGTTTCCATGCGGATCTTGTCGGCCTTGATGTAGGCTTTCCCTGTGGAAGGCGGCATACCGGCGCCGGTCCTGACGATGTCGGCCGAGAATTCGGCGGCGTGGGCCGCCAGGGCCAACCCCATGCAGAGGGCGAGAGCGACAGACAGTCTCACAAGAGCTTTCATGCGGTCTCCTTATGGTGATTTGGCCGGAGTGCGCACGACCGCTTTCAAAAATAAAGGGGCTGTGCCCGGCAGTCAACGCGTTGGGAGTAAGCGTTTCTGGTCCAGATAGTACAGGACCGGCACCACCATGCGCGAAAACACGGTTGCAGCCACTTCTCCGGCCATGAGCGAGATGGCCAGCCCCTGGAAGATGGGGTCGAACAGTATGACGAAGGCCCCGGCTACCACGGCGATTGCTGTAAGGAGCATGGGCCTGAAGCGCACGGCCCCGGCCTCCACCACGGCGTCCTCCAGTCTGGCTCCCTGGCGGCGGCGCATCTCGATGAAATCCACCAGGATGATGGAGTTGCGTACCACGATGCCCGCTCCTGCGATGAAGCCGATCATGGAAGTGGCCGTGAAAAAGGCTCCGGCCAGGGCATGGGCCGGGATGATGCCGATAAGCGAAAGAGGAATGGGAGACATGATGGCGATGGGGGTGGTGTAGGAGCGGAACCAGCCCACCACCAGGATGTAGATGATGATCATCACCACCCCGAAGGCCAATCCCATGTCCCGGAAAACTTCGTAGGTTATCTGCCACTCGCCGTCCCATTTCAGGGAGTATTCTTTGAGCGAACCAGGCTGGGCTGAATACAGAATGGGCAGTTGCTCCCGGCCCTGCACCTGCCAGGCACCCTTCCCGGCCTTGCCTAGATTTTCAAGTTCATCAGTGATGCGCCCCATGCCGTAGACCGGACTCTCCTCGCGGCCGGCCATGTCGCCCGTGACGTAAACCACGGGCTGCAGGTTCTTGTGATAGATGGCCGGGGAAACGGTACGCTCTTCGATGGAGGCGATTTGGCTAAGCGACACCATCTGCCCGGACTCACCCCGCACCGGAATGGACGGAATGTCCAAGGCGTGCGCCCTGGCGGGCAGAGGCAGCCGGACCACGATGGGGGCGTCCTCCCTGGCGGAATCATCGTGCAAAAGGCCGACAGTGGTTCCGCGCAAGGCCGCAGTGACCGCTTCCAAGGCTCGCTGCGGGTCGATCCCTGCGGCCAGGGCTTTGTCGCGTTCGATTCGGATGACCCGCTCGGGCTGAGGATCGTCCACGTACCAGTCCACATCCACCACATCCTGGGTACGGGAAAACACGTCCTTCACCTGGCTTGCCACGCGCAGCCTGCCCTCGGAGTCGGGGCCGTAAATCTCGGCCACCAGGGTCTGGAGCACGGGAGGGCCAGGAGGAACCTCGGCAACCTTGATTCTGGCACTGTGCCTGGCGGCGATGGGGGCCAGTTCCTGGCGCACGGCCTTGGCGATGTCGTGGCTCTTAAGGGAACGTTCGCCCTTGGCTACCAGGTTCACGGCGATGTCGGCAGTGTTCTGGCCCCGGCGCAGGTAGTAATGGCGGATGAGACCGCTGAAGGAAACCGGACCTGCCGTGCCGGCGTATATCTGGGCGTTGGTCACGTCCGGGCGCTCGAGAATCCTGGCGGCCATTTCACTGGCGGCCCGGGTGGTCTGTTCCAGAGTGGTTCCCAAAGGCATGTCCACTATCACCTGGAATTCGCTCTTGTTGTCGAAGGGCAGCATCTTCACCAGCACCAGGCGCAACGGGAAAAAAGAGCAGGCCAGAACCAGCAGAAGCCCCACCGCGCCGAGGAAAGCCGAACGTCTGGTCGGACGGCGGATAAGATCGTTCATGAAGCGCTTGTAGAGCTTTGTGCCTGCGTCGTCTGCGGGTTGGTGGTGGGACGGCTTGGTGGTGAGCACACGTTTGGCGGTCCAGGGAGTTATGACGAAGGCCACGCACATGGACAAAAGCATGGCCATGGAGGCCCCGATGGGCATGGGCCGCATGTAGGGCCCCATGAGTCCGCCAACGAAGGCCATAGGCATGATGGCCGCGATGACAGTGAATGTGGCCAGCACCAGGGGGGCGCGTACCTCGTTCACTGCTTCGATGATAACCTGGGAAAACGGTCTTTTTGAGCTTCCCGGCAATTCAAGATGGCGTACGATGTTCTCCACATCCACGATGGGATCGTCCACCAGAATGCCGATGCAGAAAATGAGGGCGAACAGGGTGACCCGGTTCAAGGTGTATCCCAGCAGCCAGTATGTGGCCAGGGTGATGGCCAGGGTGACCGGCACGGCCACCATCACCACCAGGCTGGCCCGGGCGCCGAGGAACAGAGCCACGATGATGCCCACGGACAGAGCGGCCAGCACCAGGTGTTCCAGAAGTTCGTGAACCTTGGCCTTGGCTGTGGCCCCGTAGTTTCGGGTGATGTCCACCTGGACCCCGGAAGGGATCACGAAGCCTTTGAGGTCCTGCACCTTGGCAAAGACAGCATCGGCCAGCCTGGTGGCGTTGACTCCGGTGCGCTTGGCCACGGCGAGGGTCACGGCTGGTTCCATGACGCCGGGCTCCCGGCCCGAGGCCTTGCCCGCAAGATAGAACACATAGTCGGAAGGTTCGTCGAATCCGTCAGTTATTTTGGCCACGTCGCCCAGGTACAGCGGCCTGCCGTCCCGGACGGCCAGCACGGCCCGCGAGAGCTCCTTCTGGGTGCGAAAGAAGTTATCCAGACGGATGCTTATGGCGTGGCCTTCCTGGACGGTTTCTCCAACTGTCTCGCCCTGGTTTTGCCCGCGCAGGGTCTTCAGCACGTCCACCGCATCCAAACCGTTGACCCGGAGCCGTTCCTGGTCCAGCTCCACCATCACAGCCCGCTTGCGCCCGCCGATTATGGTGGTCTCGGCCACGCCGGGGATCTGGCGTATCTCTTCGTTCACCTGCAAGGAAACGGAACGGAGCCCGCGCGAATCCAGGCCTCCCCCATAGAACGTGAGCGACACCACTGGCACGTCGTCAATGGAGCGGGGTTTGAGGATGGGCTGGGAGCAGCCCGGGGGAATCCAGTCCAGATGCTGGTAGAGCTTGGCGTAGGTCTTCACCATGCTCTTCTCGGCATCCTCGCCCACCGTAAAGCGCACAATGGTCAAGGCCCGGCCGTCCATTGCCGTGGAGTAGATGTATTCCACTCCGGGGATCTCCCAGAGGATCTTCTCCATGGGACCCACCACCCGGTTTTCCACCTCTTTGGGCGAGGCACCGGGCATGGACACGTGGATGTCGATCATGGGAACCACGATCTGTGGCTCTTCCTCGCTTGGGGTGGCCATCACGGCGAAAAGGCCCAGGAGCATGGCCGCCAGGACGACCAGAGGCACCAGCTTGGAATCCACGAACGCGGCGGTTATCCGCGTAAGCAGGTCGTGCCCCTCGGGGGAGGGCGCACTCACTGTCCGACTCCGGCGATACGGTCGCCTTCGCGTAGGGTCTCCGTTTTGGAGCAGACGACGCGTTCTTCGCCAGACAATCCGGACAATACTTCCACGAACGCCTCTTTCGCCGGATCCCCGAAGGCTTCTGAGTCAGTGAGGAAAGGTTTGCCATCAAGCATAACCTTTATGAATCGCCCGCCAGGCTTTATGACCCGGAAGCTCACCACCCCTTGGGCGTCGGCCACGAATACCGAGGGAAGGTCGCCACGCATGCGCAGACATTCAACTGGCAACAAAAGCTTTTTGGACACCCGGGACGGAATGAACAGCCGGCCATACATGCCGGCATTAGGCGCCAGGCGGGTCCCGGACGGCGGTTCGGCCTTGAGCCGGAAGGTGCGGGTGGCCGGGTCCACCCGGGCCACAACAGCGCTCACGGCGGCTGCAAAGGGTTCCGGGGAGAGAGAGGGTACCACCCCGACCACCGGTAGGCCAGTCTTGAGGGATGGCAACAGACTCTCGTCCACCTGCGCTGTGAGGTCGAACCCACTGGTTACGTCGTCCATCTGGGCCAGGGGTTGTCCGGCGTTTACGAAAGCCCCCTGATCCACATAGCGCCTGGTAAGAACCCCGCTGAACGGGGCGTTGATCCGGGTGTATGCCCCAAGGGCCTTGAGCTCTTCCTTTTGCGCGGCAACGGCTCGCTCCCGGGCCGCGATGGCCTCCTCTTCCCGCTTGAGAGCCAGATGTTCTGTCTTGGAGCGTTCGTAATCGTCCTGACTTATGAACTTCTGGGCCAAGAGTTTTTCCAGCCGGTCCAGATTGGCCTTTGCGTGGGACGCCTTGGCCGCTATGGCTTGGCGTTCCGAGGATGCCTGGGCCATGGATGCTGTCAGGCCCTGCTCGCGGCTTTGCAGATCCTTGTCGTCGATGCGCAGGATGGGATCTCCCGCGCGCAGGTTCGCACCTTCCTTGGCGAAGATCTCCACCACAGCGCCGGAGAGTTTGCTGGCCAGGATGATACTGTTGCGGGCTTCCACCTGGGCCGGGAACGACCGGCATTCCACGACCTCTTCAACCCGCACCAGGCGGGTTTCAGCCTCGATGGCCCGTGCTTTTGGAGCGGGTGGCGGGTTTTGGCCGCACCCGCCGCAGGCCGCGCACAGCAGGAAGAAGATGAACAGGCGCGTAAGCGCCTGGAAGGGGTGCAAGAACATTGTATGCCTCCCTGCGTCTTAATCCCGGGACGCAAAGCACGTTGTGGGTGTCCTAGCCGCAGCCCATGGCTGACCTGACAATAAAAACATGCTGAAGGTGGCAGCCTGTGTCAATACTGTACGGAAATGCTACCAGAAGGGTTTGGATTGCGGCCTGCTGTCGGCGGTATCTCGACTCATCCCGGAGAGAAACGGCTTGGCCCTGCTGGGGCATCAGCAAAAAGGCCGGGCGTGTGCCCGGCCTTGGAGTTAGCAGCGTGGACGCGGCTAAGCCCTCATATCTCAAGATCGGCTTCCGAAGCCGGGCTGTTGGCCGGGCGGCTGGAGCGGGCAAGCACTTCCTTGAGGCAGGCGCCAAGGCGGGTGATGCCTTCCTCGATGCGCTCCGGCGTGGAGTTGGAGAAGTTCAGGCGGAAGGCGTTGTCCGTTTCGTCCACGTAGAAGGGCAGGCCGGGCACGAAGGCCACCTTGCGCTCGATGGCCTTGGCGAAGACCTCCTCGGCGCTCACGGAGCGGGGCAGCTCGCCCCAGAGGAACATTCCTCCCTCCGGCTCGGTGCAGCGCACCTCCTCGGGGAATTCCCGCTTGATGGCAGCCACCATGAGGTCCCGGCGCTCGCCGTATGCCTTGCGGATCACGGAGATGTGGGCGTCCAGGTCGTTGTCCTCCAGGAAACGGTGCAGCACACGCTGGGCGAAGATGGAGGTGTGCAGGTCCGAGGCCTGCTTGGCCGTGACAAGCTTGTGCATGAGTTCAGGCCCGGTGGCTATCCAGCCGATGCGCATGCCCGGGCTCGCTATCTTGGAGAATGACCCCATGAGAGCCGCGCGGTTTGCGTCCAGAAGGGTCCGGATGGGGGGGACGTCGTCTCCCTTGAAGCGCAGCTCGCCGTATGGGTTGTCCTCGAGCAGGATAGTGTCGCTCTGCTCGAGCAGGCGGGCGGCCTCGCGCCGGGTATCGGCGTCGTAGGTGGTTCCGGAAGGGTTCTGGAAGCTGGGAACGGCGTAGAATATCTTCGGGCGCGCTTTGAGCTGCTCGGCCAGCTGGGTGATGTCCACCCCGTGCGGGCCAAGGTCGGCCGTGAGAAAGCTGGCCCCGAAGAGCGAAAAGGTCTGGATGGCCCCGAGATAGCCGGGGCGCTCGATGAGCACCGCGTCGCCCACGTCCAGCATGACCTTGGCCATGAGGTCCAGGCCCTGCTGGGAGCCGGTGGTGATGAGGATCTCCTCGACAGGGATGTCGATTCCCCATTTCTCTTTGTATCTGCGGGAAATGAATTCGCGAAGCTGTGGATGCCCCTCGGTGATGGAGTACTGCAGGGCCTGGGGGCCGCTGTCGGCCAGGACCGCGACGGACGCCTTGGAGAAGGCCTCGGCCGGGAAGTGGTCCGGGCTGGGCAGCCCTCCGGCAAAGGAAATGATCTCGGGGTTCTGGGTGACCTTCAAGATCTCCCGGATGTAGGAACGGCGAACGCCGGCCATTCTGGCGCTGAAACGCACAAGAGCCTCCGTCTGTCGATGGGTGGATACGGCAAAGGGCTTTTTTAGGCCACTTCGTGGCTGGGCACAACAGGCGAATCTCTTGCTAGAGTATCGGGGAGAGGAGTCTGGCGAGTCTGACCGCCACCTTGAATCCGAGCCAGCGTTTCTCGTAGTCCCAGGCAGTGGCCCGAACGCAACGGGCGAAATCCTCCAGCAGCATGGATTCCACCTGCGACGCGAAGTCCTGGTCGGCCACAACCATGGTGATCTCAAAATTGAGCCTGAAGGAGCGGTTGTCGCAGTTTGCGGTCCCCACGCAGGCCAGGCCGGAATCCACCAGGATAACCTTCTGGTGGAGAAATCCTGGTTTGTAGCGGAAGAATTTGACGCCCTGTTTCTCCAACTCCGGGAAATAGGAGAACGAGGCCAGGTAGACCAGCTTGTGGTCGGGCTTTAAAGGCAGCATCACCCGCACGTCCACGCCGCGCAGAGCAGCAAGCTGCAGGGCGGTGGTGACCTCCCGGTCCGGGACGAAATAGGGGCTTACTATCCAGAGCCGCTCCCGCGCGGCTTCGATGAGCTGGATGAAGGCTAAAGTATACGTTTCCAAATGGTCGGCCGGGCTGCTGGGCAGGGCCAGCACGTTCATTCCCGTATCGCATGCCTTCACGCATTCCCAGCGCAGATGGGGAAGCATGAGCGACGCCCAGTACCAGTCTTCGGCAAAGCTCAGCTGCACCATGGAAGCGGCAGGACCCTCGCAGCGCAGATGCGTATCGCGCCAGGGACCGAACCGGCGGCTGCGGCCCATGTATTCGTCGCCCACGTTGTGCCCGCCCACAAAAGCCACCCGTCCGTCCACCACAACAATCTTGCGGTGGTTGCGGAAATTGATCTGCAAGCGGTTGCGCCAACCCTTGGTGGTGTTGAAGGGACGGGCATCCACGCCGGATTCCCGCAACTCATGCAGATAGGTCTCCGGCAGGGCATGGCAGCCGATCTCGTCGTACAGAAGAAAAACCCGGACACCTTGCCTGGCCTTGGCGGAAAGAGAATGCTTCAGATCGTTTCCTATGGCATCGTCGTGGATGATGAAGAACTGAACCAGAACATAGTCCGTGGCCCGGCCGATCTCTTCGAAAATAGCGTTAAAGGTGTTTTGGCCGTTCACCAGGAGCGATGCCGCGTTACCGGTTACGAAGGGCATTCCCGCCAGCCGCTCCAGCACGGAAAGCGGCCTTATCGCGCCTTCTTGGTAAGCGCGAAGATGGGCTCGGTTTCGTTCAAGTTCGTTGTGCAGCGCCTCCAGTTCAGGACTTCCCTCGCGTCTGGCCGATACGTAACCCACGAATCTGTCCCGGCCGAAAATCCAATAGAGAGGCACGGCAACGTAGGGGAAGGTGATCATGGAAACGGCCCAGGCGATGGAACCCTGGGACGAGCGGGAGGAGAACAGCGCGTTCACGGCGGAAACGGCTCCGGCTGTATGGAAGAGCGCGAGCATCGTCAGGAAGACGTACTCAAGGGTGACGAGCAGTTCATTCTCCACCACGTGCGGCCTCCGGCTTGCAGCTTTCAAGCCTGCATACCAGGGCCGGCTCCGGTTTGCCATGTGAAAGGGAGCTGCTTGTTCTTGGGGGCGCCGGCATTGGGAGTTGACACGTGGGGTGGCCTTGTGCAGGAACATGGAACATATGCCCGAAGTAATCCACTTCGGCCAAAGCTCCGGGAGGGCACTGGCATGCAGCAGTATCGCGTGGAAACGGACAGCCTGGGCGAAGTACAAGTCCCTGCCGACAAGCTTTGGGGAGCCCAGACCCAGCGGTCCTTGGAGCATTTCAGCATAGGGACGGATTTGATCCCCAGGGAGATGATCGAGGCCTATGCCTTTCTTAAGAAGGGCTCGGCCCTGGCCAACCACGCCCTGGGAAGGCTCGCTACCGACAAGAAGGACATGATCACCGCCGTGTGCGATGAAATACTGGACCACCGCCATGACGAGATGTTCCCGCTGCACGTCTGGATGACCGGCAGTGGGACCCAGTTCAACATGAACGTGAACGAGGTCGTGGCCAACCGCTGTTCCCAGCTGGCAGGGAAGCCCTTGGGCAGCAAGGTCCCGGTGCATCCCAACGACCACGTGAACATGTCCCAGTCCTCCAACGACACGTTCCCCGCGGCCATGTACATGGCTGCGGCCATCGGTACCGACAGGGACCTCATTCCCGCGGTGAAGAACCTCCGTGAGGGTTTGAACGCCAAGGCCGAAGCCTGGGCGGACATCGTGAAAATCGGGCGCACCCATCTGCAGGACGCAACCCCGCTCACCCTGGGCCAGGAGTTTTCCGGCTATGTGACCATGCTCGACGAGGCCGCCCAGCGCCTTGGAGAGGCCCTTACCGGCGTGTGCAGGCTGGCATTGGGCGGCACGGCTGTGGGTACAGGCATCAACGCTCCTCCGGGATTCGACACCGAGGCGGCCGAACAGATAGCCAAACTGACAGGCCTCCCCTTCGTGACCGCCCCCAACAAGTTCGCGGTTCAGGGGGCGCACGACGCTCTGGTGCAGCTTTCAGGAACGATAAAAACTCTGGCCGTGGCACTGTACAAGATCGCCAACGACATCCGGCTCCTGGCCTGTGGCCCCAGAGCCGGGTTCGCCGAGCTCATACTTCCGGCCAACGAGCCTGGCTCGTCCATCATGCCGGGCAAGGTCAATCCCACCCAGTGCGAGGCCATGGCCATGGCCGCAGCCCAGGTGATGGCCAACGACGTGGCAGTGGCCCTGGGCGGGGCCGGGGGCTATCTGGAAATGAATGTGTACAAACCGCTCATGATCCACAATACCATGCAATCCGTGCGTATCCTCACGGACTGCATGAACAACTTCCGCAGATTCCTGGTGGAAGGCATGGAGCCGGACAAGAGGCGCATTGCCACGTTCGTGGAGCGCTCCCTGATGCTGGTCACGGCATTAAGCCCGGTCATCGGGTACGACAAGGCATCGCAGATAGCCCACCACGCCATGGAGCACGATCTTACCCTGCGGGAGGCGGCCCTGGAACTCGGCTTCGTGGATGCTGACGAGTTCGACAAGGTGGTGGTTCCGGCCAAGATGGTCCGACCGTACGTTGCGGATTCGAAATAAACGTATCTTGTCCTCGTATCTGTAAGCCAAAGACGGCTGCCGCCCTTTCTGGGAGGCAGCCGTCTTTGGCTTATTCAATACTTCCGGGGAGGCGATCAATAGGGCTGGCAGTGGTGCTTGATGGAGACGCCCTTGACCACGAAGATGGCGGACTCGGCGATGTTGGTGGAGAGATCCCCTACCCGCTCCATGGACCTGGCCACCATCACCGTCCGTATGGCGAGGTCCAGGCTGGTGGTGGCGCATTCCAAAGACTCCGGCTCCATACAGGCCTTGAGAACCCGCATGTTCAAATCATCCGCAGCGGAATCAGCGGCGCAGACCTGGCGTGCCAATTCAGGGTCCTGGTCCCGGAAAGCCCGTACGGCCATGCGGTACATTGCCACCACCTGCTCGCCCAAAGACGTAAGGTCCGCATTGGCTGGGCCAGGCAGGGTTTGCGAAAGGAGCATCGCCTGTTCGGCGATGTTCACGGCCTCGTCGCCAATCCGCTCAAGATCCACCACCATGCGCATGCAGGAAACGATGAACCGCAGGTCCATGGCCACGGGCTGGTCCAGGGCCAGAAGCCTGAGCGAGAGGTTGTCCACCTCGCACTCCATGGCGTTAATTTCCTGGTCGGAGTCGATGACCTGCCTGGCCAAAGCCGCATCGCGCTGGACAATCGCGGCCAGGGCTTTGTCCAGGGCCCGGTCCGTGTAGGCCGCCATCTGGAGCACCTTGACCTTGAGCTGCTCCAATTCCTTCTGAAAACGGGGGTCCATGAGGCCTCCTAGCCGAAGCGGCCAGTGATGTAGTCTTCGGTTTGCTTGTTGGCCGGACGGGTGAAGATGGTCTCCGTCTGGTCCATTTCGATAAGCGAGCCCATGTAGAAGAAGGCGGTGACGTCCGAAACGCGGGCCGCCTGCTGCATGGAGTGGGTGACGATAATGATGGTCAGGTGCTGCTTGAGCTCGTGGATGAGCTCCTCGATTTTCTGGGTGGCGATGGGGTCGAGCGCCGAAGCCGGTTCGTCCATGAGCAGGATTTCCGGTTCAACAGCCAGGGCGCGCGCGATGCACAGACGCTGCTGCTGTCCGCCGGAGAGGCCCAGGGCGTTGGTGTGAAGACGGTCTTTGACCTCGGACCACAGCGCGGACTGCTTGAGGCTTCTTTCCACCTGGCGGGCGATGAAGGCGTTGTCCGAGATACCGTTCACGCGGAGCCCGTAGGCTACATTTTCGAAGATCGTTTTTGGGAAAGGGTTGGGTTTCTGGAAGACCATGCCCACGCGGCGGCGGAGTTCCACAACGTCGATGCCTTCCCCGTAGATATCCTGGCCGTCCAGTGTCAGTTCGCCTTCCACCCGGGCGATGTCGATCAAATCGTTCATGCGGTTCAGGCAGCGCAGGTAGGTGGACTTGCCGCAGCCCGAGGGACCTATGAGAGCCGTGACCTGGTTGGTCATGATGTCCATGGAGACCGAATGGAGAGCCTTGAAAGCACCATAGTAGAAATCAAGGTTCCTGGCGGACATTTTAACTTGGGGTGTCATGCGTGAATCCTTGTGGACAAAACGAAATTACGAGCCCTCGGGGAGGCTGAAACAGAAGGCCGCTCCGGTTTCATGATCGCGGGCCTGTTCGACCCATATCCTGCCACCGTGGCGCTCAACGATGTGTTTGGAAATGGCCAGCCCGAGCCCGGTGCCGCCCTCGCCCTTCACGCGCGGCCTGTCCAGCCGGTAGAAGCGCTCGAACACACGCTGGCGTTCCGCTTCGGGCACTCCCGGCCCCATGTCTCGCACGCAGAAGGTGACGCCTGTATTGCCGGCTTGATGAGAAATCGTGACGGTTGAACCTTCCGGACCATACTTGATGGCGTTCTCAAGAAGGTTGCGAAACACCTGGGTCAACTGGCCTGCGTCGGCCATTACTTCGGGGCCGTCGTCAGGGAGCAGGCTGACCACCTCCACGTCGCGTTCCTTTGCCAAGGTGGCGCACTCGCGCAGGGCCGCCCTGAAACTGTCCGATGCCTTCACGCGGGATTTACTGGGAGGCTGCCGGTCGTTTTCGATCCTGGCCAGCCCCAGGAGTTCTTCCACCATCCGGGACATGTGATTGGCGTTTTTTACGATCACGTCCAGGAATCGACGCTCTTGGCCTTCGCGGAATTTCTTTTCCCCGAGCAGGGTTTCAGCATAGCCCTTGATGGAGGTCAGGGGGGTGCGGAGTTCATGGGAAACGTTGGCCACAAAATCCCGGCGCACCTTGTCCAAACGCCTGAACTCCGTGAGATCGTGAAAGACGAGGACGGCCCCTAGCCCTGCCTGGCGCTGGCTGGGCCGAACGAGGCTCACGTCGAAATAGCGGTCCTGCCCGGGCTCGATCTGCAAGGAGACTACAGCCGGGCGGGTGGCGTCCTGCCAGTTGAGGACCATTTCCGCCGCAGTCTGAAGCTCCGGACAGGGAACGGCTTCGATGGGCAGCCTGCCCACGGTTCTGGCGGCCTGTGGGAAGGTATCCTCAAGGGCCTTGTTGATGAGCATGATGCGGCCGTCTTCGCCAAGGACCATGAGGCCTTCGCGCATGCCGCCAAGCACGGTTTCAATACGCTGTTTCTCGGCCTCAAGAATGGTGATCTGTCCTTCGATGCCGCTGGCCATGGCGTTGACGCTCTGTGCCAGCTCCTCAAGAGCCAGGCCGGATTCCGGCCAGATCCTGCGGCCGTAGTCTCCGTCCCCGACCGCCTTGATAACCGAGGCGCACTGACGGATGAAACGGGCGTGACGTCTGGTCAGCAGGTAGCTAAACAGCGCGGCGCACGTCACGGCCGTCCCGGCGGCCAGGGTGATGCCGGCCCCGTCCAAGGGAACGCTCAACAATACAAGCATTCCCAGGCCCGCGGCCAGCAGATGGGAGGCAAAAATGCGCAGCCCGAAATCCACCATGCTGTCGGCTCCTACTCTTTGAAACGGTACCCAACACCGCGCACGGTCTCTATGAGGGCGGAATGGTCACCGAGCTTCTGGCGCAGCCGGCGCACATGTGTGTCCACCGTGCGGGCATAGCCCTCGAACTCGTAGCCCCAGACGGTATTGAGAAGTTGGTCGCGGGTGTGAACGCGGCCCTGGCTCTTAAAGAGTTCCGCGAGGAGCTTGAACTCGGTGGCGGTGAGCGGGATCTCCTCGCCCTGGGCCTCGGCGCGGTGGGCATCCAGGTCGACGCTCAGGCCGTCCCTGCGCATCACCTGCTTGGGCGCCGCCTCCGGGCTCAACCGCTTGAGCACCGCCCGGGCCCTTAAGATGAGCTCCCTGGGACTAAAGGGCTTTACCACATAGTCGTCTGCGCCCAATTCCAACCCGACGATGCGATCCACTTCCTCGCCCCTTGCGGTCAGCATGATCACCGGGACCTGGGCGGTCTTAGGGTCGCGCTTGATGGCCTTGCACACCTCGAAACCGTCCGCCCCTGGAAGCATGATGTCCAAAAGTACCAGGTCCGGCTGCTGGCGGCGCAGCTTGTTCAGTGCTTCCAACCCGTCGCGGGCCACACTGACCTCGAATCCGGCGTTCTGAAAGTTGTATTCCAGCAGAGCGAGTATGTCTTCGTCGTCTTCGACAATGAGTACGCTTTCCTTGGTCATGGCGTATCCTCCGGATGGGTGCCAATGATCACGGCTTGGTGACGGCGCCATGGTGACAATGTTACGATCTGGTGACATTTCCAGGGGTAAAGGGCAAGGGCGGCCTGAGAGGTTTATGTTACAGTGGCGAGTAGGCGGATGTAACAATATGGCGCGGTATGACCGCAGCCAAGCACTGCGTGTTCGCGCTTATCCGCACATTGCGGTGTGCAGCCGGACCGCCTGCAGGCAGAAGGCCTCAATCCTGGCTTCGATGAGCTGGGGAAAGGGATTGCCGTCAGTTTCCACGGTCAGAAACGGCAGTTTTCCGTGCGCGTCGGGGATAAAGCGGCGAACTCTCTCCGGGTACAGCCGTGCCAGAGTGTCCGTGCGGAAGTCCTTAGCGAGAATCGCCTCCGCCAGGCGGGTGGGCATGCAGCCGAAGGGCCCGATGGCGATTATTCCGCAGGCAGGATTAAGTATCTCGTGAAAGGCGGCCCCAACAGTGAGTATGGCCTCACCGGTAAGCCCCGGCGACACGAAGCTGGAGCCGGCCTGCACCACGTCTTTTATTTCAGCGGGATGTGGGCTCAAGAGTCCCGAAGGCATGAACGCGCTGCGTGCCTGATGATAGCAGCGCCGTTTGACCCACTGCTTGATGCGGGTCATGAGGTCTGGCTTGTGGGTCAACCCGGAATTCTGCAACCAGTCGGTATAAAAAATCCATTCGGAGACCGGGGAGGTGCGAACGGCGATGCCTTTGGCAGCGAGGCGTTCCACGAGTCTTTGACGAGAAATGGGGTCGTGGCGCACATAAATTTCACCAAGCAGGGCCACCTGGGGGATCTCGCATAGGGCAGCCAGAAGAGGGATGTTCGAAAGAACCCCGGATTGCTCCCGGATAACCTTCAAGGCTTTTTTCCAAGGCAGGCGCATGGCAGCATTCACCTTGTCGAACACCCTGTCCAGTTCAGCGAGCGCGTCCAAGGGGTCTTTGGCAGCAGCAAGCAGGGTGGACCGAATCTCCTCAAAAATGTCGCCGAGCACGGTTCCCCGCCATATCCCCAGGGTAACGGCATTGGAAAGACCGGCATAGCCGTTGTCAGCCCTCGCCGAAAGCACTGCCACGTCCGGGATGTTGAGCTTGCTGATAAGTCGCGAGGTGTATTCGTGGTATTGGCCGAAACGGCAGGGTCCGTTCGCACCGGGCATGAAATAGGCGGTGGTTTCGTTTGGCTCTCGTTTGGCAAGATACTCGAGCAGCGTTCCCACCGTGAGCTGCAGGGGGAGGCATTCCTTGCATGTGGAATTGGCCCTGCCGAGTTTCAGGGCCGATTCCCCGGCTGGGGGAAGGCCCACCGCGCGGATGCCGCTTGACGCTAGAGCGCTGGCAGCCAGGGCCGTTCCGTAGGGGTTCATGCTGGGCAGCGCCAAACATACCCGTTCATGGCTAAAAGGCAGCCATTCACCAGAGGACGCGGTTATGCCGGTTTGCCCGTTGCGGATCACTATCCGGGAGTGCCCGCATGTTTTCTCTCCGGGCTTTACGGCCGTGTCCCCCAGTCGCAGGTGGTTGCGGGCTATGTCTAAAAACGCCTCGATCCTGGTCTCCAGTCCGGCGTCGGCGGTGTGGCTGTCGAGCTCGAGGGTGAGGGATGGCTTGGAGCCCATTTCGTCGCGGAAATACCCGAGGAGAAACGAATCCGGGCCGCAGGAGAAGTTGGTGACGTATGTTGCGAAAAGCTTGGGGTTGGCTGCGGTGAAGCGCGAAGCAGCCATGATGGTCCTGCCCTGGGCCCAATACATTGAGAAATTGTCAGGGGTGTTGCCAAGAGGCAGGATGTCGCAGGGGATCACTAATGCCCCGCGCGTGGCCAGCTTGCCGGGAACGCCCTTGTTGGCATCCGGGGCAAAGGCGTTGTAGCTGCGCCCGAAAAGCACCACCCCGAGTCGGTCTGGACTGTCGCCTAGCTGAGAGAGGGCCTGGACGCCAAGCTTTGCGAGGTCGTCCCGGCAGAGCCTCTGCGCGCAAAGCCCAGCCTGGAATGCCCTGAGTCCGTCTTTCGCCCCAGCTCCTAATCCCCGGGCAATCGTCATGAAGGCATCCTGTGCCATAGCCAAACCTCCGGTGAAGTCGAGCGTGGGGTGCAGCAACTGGGGGCCAAGAGCGGCAAGCTCGGGAAAGGCGCTCTTGAGGTAAAAGGGCTCTCCCTGAAGAAGAACGCAGGTGCAGGAGGTTTCCTGGCCGCCGGCTGAGGGAAGCCCTCGCACGTGGGGCAAAAAGACAACGTCAGGGCGTTTGGTAAGAAGGTCGGCCATGAACCCGAGGGAGAGTTCGGCAGGATAACACAGGGCAGAGCTCCCGCGCTTGATCCCGGCCGGATCCGGACGGTCGGGCAGAACGACCTCGAAACCGAGTTCTCGAAAAAAAGTTGAGAAGAAAGGGTAGTAGGTGTTTACTAGGTACGAGCGGGAGAGCCCGACAGTGGGCCTCCCGGGCTTGGGTTGAGCATGGTCGCAAAAAATCCGGCGTTGGCGGGCCTGCACAAAGTCCAGGGTTGAGACGTCGAGCGAGGTGCCTTTGCGCAGGTTTTCGAAACGGTTGCAGATACCACCGAAAGGGTGGACTTTCCCCTCGATCTCAACCCTCGCGATGGTGCAGCCGAGGTCGCATCCGGGCTGGCCGCCTTTTCCGCCACGGCAGGAAAACGGGGCTCGCTGAGTGGCTTGACGCCTGGCAAGCTCGGGCAAATCGAATTTTCCTTCTGTCAGGATGCCCCGACGCATCCGTCGATCGACCACGAGGGCGACCCCGAGGGCGCCCATGAGACCAGGCTCGGGCGGGACCACGATGCGCCTCCCGGTGAGCATGGCCATGGCTGCGGGAACAGCCTTGTTGTAGCACACGCCGCCCTGCATGAAGACGCGCTCTCCCGTGGGGCGGTTACCTTTCACCCGGCTGACGTAGTTGAGGCAGATGGAGTGGACCAGTCCTGCCAGAATGTCGGGAAGGGACAAACCCTCTTGCGAGGCCCGCTTGATGTCCGAACCGATGAACGCAGCGCACTGGTCGTTGAAATTCGGAGTGGATGCCGCCGCTAGGGCAAGCTCTGCGATTTCTAGGGTGTCCACGCCAAGCGATTCCCTGGCGGATTCTTCCAGAAAAGAACCTGTTCCCGCGCTGCAGGCCTCGTTCATGGCCGAATCGCAGGGATGGCCTTGGCAGAGGTAGGTGTACTTGGCGTCCTGCCCGCCGATTTCGAAAATGGTATCGACATTTGGATCGTAGTGAGCGGCCGCGGCGGCATGGGCCACGATTTCGTTGATGGCCGCCGTGGCTGAGCCGTGCAGCGCGGCGATGGCCCGGCCCGACCCTGTTACCCCAAGGCCGGTTATGCGCACAGGCACGCCCAACTGACGGGCGAGGCTAAGGTATACCTGTCTCGACGCATCCACCGGGTCGCCCTCGGTGCGCAGGTATTCTCCAGCGAGCACGGCCTTGTCGCTCCGCCTTATTAAAACTCCCTTGGTGGTAGTGGAACCCACATCCAGGCCAATGAGAACCTCATCGCCAGGGTGGGCTTTCCCCCGGAGGTGGTCCTTGAAATCCACCATGCCAAGATAATCAGACAAAGGCGGCAGCAACACGAAGCTGTTTGTCTTGGCCGCGAGCAGGGATAAGCTTGCTGGAGGCGGGGCCGCATGCTCCATGGCCCAGAGGGCAGCTCCCAAGGCCTCGAACCAGGGTGCTGCGTCAGGAACGATCAACTTGCCGACATGCTCCTTAAGAAAGCGCACCAGATACGGGTTGGCAGCGCAACCTCCCGTAAGCAGAACCCTATCCCTGGGCATGCAGTGGATAAGCTCAAGACATTTCCCGGCCATCATGCGGCCAAGCCCGGCCACCACGGCCTGTTTCTGAGCACCTTTGTTCAAGGCGTGCGTGCAGTCGGACTTGCAGAACACCGAACATCGCCCGGACACGGTATACGGATCGACATCGCAATCCATGCCGCGCAGATCGTTCACTCCAAGCCCCATGCGGCCAAGTTGCTGCAAGAGGAACTCGCCGGTTCCGGAGGCGCATTTGTTTCCGGACTGGATATCGCGAATCTGGCCCGACGCGTCCAGGTGGTAGGCCATGAATGTCTCGCCACCCGCGCTTAACACCGTTGTTGCGGACTTACCGGCACCAAGAACAAACGCGGTGGCGAGTTCGACAGCTTCGGGCTCGGAAAGGGAAGCAAGACGGACGAGATCGCGGAGTTTTCTGCCGGTGGCCGCCATGGGCAGCTCGTGCCACGCCGGTATGGAGGCTAGAAGATCAAGCAGTACTTTGGACGGATTGCCACCGTGTGGGCGACTTAGTCCAAGGACGACGCGGTATGTTTCCCCAGAGCGGACCAGCCGGACCATGCCGATGGAGGAGGCACCAAGGCACAAACCCAGGGCTTCCGATTTGCGCGGGTGCATGAGGAGGGACTTGCTACAAAAGCCTGTGGTGAGTCTCTAGTCCGGCTCTTGGAGAAGGGCCTGGATTTCTTCGCGGATAACCTGGGCAGCGGCAGCGGGAACAGCCTTCTTCATCTCGGCCAAGATCTCCTGGCGCAGGGCGTCCAGGTCCTCTGTGCTGACACCAGACTGCTCTGAGGAGTTTGCTCCGGCCTGGGATTCCACAGCCGCGATGCGCGGTTCCAACTGGGCAGCCAACTCATCCACCAGGGAGGACATGTCGGCAGGCACGGCGTCCATGCGGGACTGGAGAGCGTCAATGCTCCCCTGAAGCCTGGCGGTGGCTTCCTCTATCAAAGGAGCGGCGCTTTCACCGGTGTCCTGGGGGGCAGGCAGAGCGGCCAGGATTTCCTCTTTGATGCGTCCGGCCAGAGCCTCTTCGTCCAGGGGCTTGGGGAGGTCAGCTTTCAAAGCCTCGATCTGCTCTTCCAAACTCTGCCTGAGTTCGGCGATCATGGGGGCGGGATCGACAGTATCCACCTGGGCGGGAAGCTCGGCCTTTATGCCTTCCACGGCTTCGTCCAGCATGGCCTTGAAGGAATCGGTGAGTGAACCGCTCATTCCGGCGAGCTGTTCCTCCAGAGCGTCCAGGCGGGCGTTCAAGGAGTCCATAGCCTCACTGGATGGGGCGGCCATGGCGGCGACCGCGGCTCCAGCCGCGACTGCAGCCCCAGCTTCCATAACCCCGGCTTCCATTGTAGCCGAGGCGGAGGAAGGCTTCTCCGAAGGTTCGGAGAGAAAATCGTCGGTCAGTTCCGGGAGATCCATTCCGCCAGACTGGCTCTTGTCCGCGTCGGCAAGCAATGCGTCGAGACCGTCGAGGTCGATGTCGCCACCAGGCGCCGTCGTCTCGTCAGGCAGATGCAGATCGTCCAGGCCGGGAAGGTCGGGTGAGGCCCCAGCGGGCTTGTCGCCGGGAGATTCGGCGAAGAGGTCTTCCAACTCCCGTTCGAAGCTCAGATCGACGCCGTCGCCCGCAGCGTCTTTTTTAGACGCGCCAGGTCCGTGTTCTAAGATGTCGGTCAGCTCGATGATATCTTCGGGAGAGTTGGACATTGGGGCCCTCCGAGCGGGTGCAGGACCGGGAGCGGACCGGCTAAGCCATCCGCTCCCGGGCTTGTACTACTACTGTTGCTGGGGATGACAGGCGTTGCAAGCGATAGGAGGGTTCTTGCCGCCTTCCTTAGCCTTCTTGTGGCAACCAAGGCAGCTCTTGGTGGAGTCGCCCTTGTGGAACGCCATGTAGAAGCTCTTCTCGCTGGTCTTGTCGGCCGGATCCACGTTGTCGTGGCAGCCCTTGTCCGAGCACTTGAAGCCCTTGTCGGACTTGCCGTCCCAGTTGTGGTGGCAAGCCTTGCAGTCAGCGGCCTTGTGGGGCGCGCTCGCGTGGCTGAACTTCACAGGAGCCTTGGTCATGGTAGCACCTGCAGGCGCCTTGAGGACCATGTCCTTGGGGGCCTCGACGGCCCACAGTGCGGGCAGGCAGAAAGCGCCCACCAGCGCGGCACAAACCAACATCACAAAAAATGGCTTCTTCATTCCCATCCTCCTCACCAAAAAAGTTGAATGAAAAAATTCACATAGCATCTACTTACAGAACTGGCGCCGTGTCAAGGTACGGAGGGAAAATTCACGGCTTATTGGCCCATATCGTACTTGCCGGCATATCCTCTGGGAGTGAGCATTCGAGAGCCGGCAAACCGTGTCTGACTGTTGCCGACCACCACGATGGTGAGCATGTCCGCAGCCTCCGGATCAATGTTGGCCAAGGTATTTACTTCCACCGACTGTCCGTGGCGCCAAGCCTGGCGGACCATGCCCACCGGGGTGCCTGAATCCCTGTGGGGCGCGATGATCTCGAATGCACGGGCCAGAAGCCCGGACCGCCGTTTCGAACGGGGATTGTAGAGAACCAGGACAAAGTCCGCCGATGCAGCCGCAGCGAGGCGCTTTTCAATGAGTTCCCAGGGGGTGAGCAGGTCGCTTAGGCTTATGCAGGCAAAATCGTGGGTGAGGGGAGCGCCCAAAAGCGCCGCTGCCCCTGTGAGGGCCGGAATGCCGGGGATCACACGGAAGTCCAACGTATCTTGGAGCCCACGCGCTTCCAAAAGTTCCAGGACGAGGCCAGCCATGCCGTACACGCCGGCGTCTCCGCCAGAGACCACCACGGTGTCGTCACCGGCAATGGCGGATTCAATGGCCATGGTGCAGCGTTCCACCTCGCCCATCATGCCAGTGGAGATGATCCGCTTGCCGAGAAGCAGCTCACTGGGCACCAGGTCCAGATACGTCGAATACCCTGCCACAACCTGGGCGTTGCAAAGTGCATGCGTGGCCAGGGGGGCGGTAAGCTCTGGGTCGCCGGGGCCTAGCCCAACCACGATCAACCGGCCAGGGCCAGAGCCACCGTGACGGTTTTGGTTTTTGTCTTGGCCAGAAGGAGCCTGTCCGTTCCGGCCGCCAACATGGCGGCTGCCTCGCATACGCTTTCAACTCCCATATGTTTTAAAGCCATGGGGGACGGGGTGGGGGCTATTACGGCCGCCAGCCGGTCCGATGGATAAAAGACCAGTTCGACTCCAAGCTCCCGGGCTGCCTCGGAAAGCCCAGGTTCTGACCGTTTGGCCTCGATGCTTGCCAGCGCGGCCAGACTCTTGAGAGCCACGCCTCTTTCCGAACAGGCTGCGGAGAAGGCCTGGATGATCTCCGGCGCGGGGGTTCCCTTGCGGCAGCCGATGCCAGCCACCACGACGCGGGGTCGGAGTACCAGGCATCCCGGAGGAAAGGTGTCTTTGCGCCAGGAGACGGCAACAGCCGGACAGTCCCTATCTAAAAGATGCGGCGCGCCCACCCATTCGAAGCGGTCGCAGTGTTTGGCCGGGACTGCCAGGCGTCCGTCCGGGTCGAACACCTGGACGGTTTGACCGGCCAGGAGGCCGGCGTTCACGGTCTTGACCGCGTCCAGGTTTTCGATGGCCAAGCCTGAGTCGCGGGCCAGGAGATCGAGCGAGGGAAGCCCGGCGCTATCCGTGGCCGTGGTGATGACCGCCTCTCCGCCCGTGAATGCCGCCACCCGCCGGGCCAGATCGTTGGCCCCGCCCAGGTGTCCGGACAAGAGGCTCACAGCGTGACGGCCATTCTGATCAATAACCACCACGGCCGGATCGGCCGCCTTGCCCTTGAGCAGCGGAGCCACGGCCCGCACCACAATGCCGCAGGCGGCCACGAACACGTGTCCGTCATAGGCATGGAAGACATGGGCCACTCGTCCGGGCAGGGAGTCAAATCCCGGTTCATTGGGAGCGGCCAGCTTCTTCGGCAGATGGAGGTCCGCCCCAAGTTCCTGGGCCAAAGCTCTGGCCAAGCGTATCCCTTGAGGTGTCAGGGCGTAGACCGCCGTACGCCCGGTCATGTGTTCCGCCGAGCCATGGGTCGAGCTGACATTAGAAAACGACCCGCTTGGCTGCCTCCAGGGTCAGCTCGTAGTCCGCCTCGGTGTGGGCAAAGGACGTGAACGTACACTCGTAGCCGAGCGAGGCCAGATACACGCCCTGGTCGCGCATCTGTTTGTAGAGAACGGTGTAGATTTTCCCGTTCGAGGTGCGTGCGGCGGCCATGTTGTTCACTGGTACATCAGTGAAATACATGGTGAAAGCCGAGGCCACCTTGTTGAGGACAACAGGTACGCCTTTGGAGCGGATTATGGCCGCGAACTCCTCGGCCAATTCCCCGGTACGCTTTTCCAGGGCCGCGTAGTCGCGTTTTTCCAGCTCCTGTAGGTTAGCCAGCCCGGCGGCCATGGCCACGGGGTTGCCTGAGAGCGTCCCGGCCTGGAAAACCGGACCGCAGGGCGAGAGCTTCTCCATGATGTCGCGGCGCCCGCCATAGGCTCCCACAGGAAAACCCGCGCCGATGATCTTGCCCAGGGTGGTCAGGTCGGGGCGAACGCCGTAGCGCTTCTGCGCACCGCCTATGTCCCAGCGAAATCCGGTGATGACCTCGTCGAAGATGAGCACGGCGCCGTACTCGTCGCAGATCTTACGAAGACCCTCCAGGTAACCGGGGCCAGGCAGCACCAGCCCCATGTTGCCGGGCGCGGGCTCCACGATGATGGCTGCTATGTCCTTGCCCTTCTGGCGGAAGGCGTCCTTCACCGCGTCCAGGTCGTTGTAGGGAAGAACGATGGTGTAGGCCACGGTGGCTGCCGGGACGCCGGGAGTGCCTGGGGCGGCCTGCACGGCCACTCCGGAGCCGGCCGCAGCCAGAAAGGCGTCGGCATGACCATGGTAGCAGCCGTCGAATTTGATCACATAGTCGCGCCCGGTGAATCCCCTGGCCAGGCGCAGTGCGCTCATGGTGGCTTCGGTGCCGGAATTGACCATACGCACCATTTCCACCGAAGGCATGAGGTTGGTGATCTTCTCGGCCAAGTCCACCTCGGCCGGGCAGGGGGCTCCGAAGCTTGAGCCGTTGTCCAGAGCGGCCTTGGCCGCGGCGTGGACCACTGGGTCAGCGTGGCCAAGGAGCATGGGCCCCCAGCTCATGACGTAGTCCACGTATTCGTTGCCGTCCACGTCGTAGATTTTCGAACCCTCGGCCTTGGCGATAAACAGGGGGTCGGACTCCACGGCTTTGCATGCGCGTATGGGCGAGTTCACCCCACCTGGGATGATGGTTTGTGCCTTGGCGTAGAGGGTGGAAGAACGGGACATGGAGGGTGCTCCTTTGTGGAAATTGGAAGACCCGTCCATACCCGGAGGATGACGGGGGGGCAAGTGCGGGGAAAGTCGGGCGTGGTTCGGTTACGCCAGTTCCGCCGTCTGCGCCAGGCAGACCACATAGCCGTCTGGATCCGTAATGTACCACTCGCGCATGCCGTAGAAGGCGGTTTGCAGGGGGCGTACCGTGGGTACGACGTCTTTGAGCCGCCTGTAGAGGTCGTCCAGGCCATCCACGCCCAGGTAGAGGGTGGCTGTTCCCCCGATGGGTTCGTCCTTGAACAGCGGCAGTTCGGTCGTAAGGCTGTCGCGGCGCTGCACCATCACTTCGGCCTTGTTGCTGATGAACTGCGCCCATATGAGGTCCGGCCCAGTTTGGGAGTCATGGCGCTCCTTATGGAAGTTTTGCTCCGAGTCCACGCTCCCGGCAAAAGTGAAACCGAGTTGGTCGCACCAGAAATCCGCCGAGCGGTGGATGTCTTCCACCATGAGGTTTGGGGCTAGGGACAGGATGGGCATGGGGAGTTCCTTCGAGTTCAGGAATTATGGGGGAAATACAGCGGGCGTTCCGGTTGCGCCACAGGCGCAACCGGAACGCCCGGATAGAGAAGTCGTTTCGGGGCCGGCAGGAGCTCTAAGCTTTGCTCACCAGTTCTTTCACTTTGGCAAGCGCAGCGTCGATACCGGAAGCATCGGTGCCTCCGGCCTGAGCCAGGTCCGGACGCCCTCCTCCGGAACCGCCCACCAGGGCGGATACATCTTTGATCAGGCTCTGTGCGGTGAACTTTCCATGCAGGTCCTTGCTCACGTAGAGTATGAGCGCCACCTTGCCGCCTTCACCAGCGCCAGCCAGGCAGGCCACGCCTGAAGGCAGCTTGGACCGCACGTCGTCCATGGTGTCGCGCAGCGACTTCATGGTGGCGCCTTCCACCTGTGACGCAAGCACTTTCACCCCGGCCACTTCTTCCACGGAGTCCATGAGGTCGCGGCCCTGGCCCGAGGCCAGCTTGGCTTGGAGCAGCTCCTTGTCCTTGGTCAGGGTCTTCACCTGAGCCTGCAGGGCTTTGAGCTTTTCAGCAAGTTCTCCGGGGCGGGCGCGAAGAATATCGGCCACCTCGTCCATTTCTCGCCGGGTCGCCTGGAAATGTTCGAGCATGTTCCAGCCGGTGACCGCTTCGATGCGCCGCACTCCCGCAGCAACCCCGGTCTCGGAAAGCACGGTGAATCCGCCTGCCTGTCCGGTGGCTGAAAGATGCGTACCGCCGCAGAGCTCGGCTGATACTCCTGGCACTTCCACCACGCAGACTTCGTCGCCGTACTTCTCGTCGAACAGGGCCATGGCGCCCTTGGCCTGAGCGGCTTTGATATCCATGATCTCGCGCTGGACAGAGATATCCGCCAGGATGGCCTGATTTACCTCTTCCTCGATGCGCTTGAGCTCATCCGGGGTGATCTGGGAGATGTGGGTGAAGTCGAAACGCAGACGCTCAGGGGTGACCAGTGAGCCTGCCTGCTTCACATGCTCGCCCAGTACCTTGCGCAGGGCCGCGTGCAACAGGTGTGTGGTGGTGTGGTTGCGCGCCGAAGCCTGGCGCAGCTCTTCGTTGACCATGAGCTTGGCTTCCTGGTCCAAAAGCAGCTCGCCTTCGTTCACGAACACCCGGTGGGTGGTCAGTTCCGTGCTGGGTTTCAGGGATTCCAGCACGTCGGCGGAACCCGTCATGGTCTCCACGGAGCCACGGTCACCGGCCTGGCCGCCGGACTCGCCATAAAACGGTGTTGCTGCGAACACCGCATAGCCGCCCTCTCCCTGGACCAACCGCTCGCGCGGCAAACCGTCCTCTCCTAGTAACGCTATGATGCGCGATTCCGACTTCAGCGTGTCGTACCCTATGAAACGCGACTTCACGCCTGCTTCTAGAAGTTTCTTGAACTGCCCGGCGATGTCTGACTCGCCCGAGCCCTTCCAGGCCTTCTTGGCCCTTGCTTTCTGTTCAGCCATGCACACCTTGTAGCCGTCCTCGTCCACAGTGAAGCCTTGCTTGCCAGCCACGTCCGTTATGATGTCCAACGGGAACCCGTACGTGTCGTAGAGCTTGAAAGCCGCCTCTCCAGAGATGACAGAGGAACCGGCCGTCTTCGCGGCAGCCATCTCTTCTTCGAGAATCTCCAGTCCCTTGTCCAGGGTGGCGGAGAAGCGTTCCTCCTCCTCGCGGACCACGCGGACCGTGAAGTCCATGCCTTCCACGATCTCGGGGTATTGAACGCCCATCACATCCACCACGGCTGGCACCACCCGGTTGAGGAACGGGTCCTTAAGACCCATGAGCCGCCCGAAGCGGAAGGCCCGGCGGATAAGGCGTCTGAGCACATAGCCACGCCCCTCGTTGGAAGGAAGGATGGAGTCCGCGATGAGAAACACCATGGAGCGGCTGTGGTCAGCGATGACACGCAGGGCGGTGTCGGTTTCGTCGTCAGCCTTGTACGTCACTCCGGCGAGTTCGGCCGTGGCCGCGATGATGGGTGTGAAAAGATCGGAATCGAAATTGGAGTACACACCCTGGCATACACCGGCGATGCGTTCCAGGCCCATGCCGGTGTCGATGGAGGGCCTGGGCAGGGGGACGCGCTTTCCGGGTTCGATCTGGTCGTACTGCATGAACACCAGGTTCCAAATCTCAAGGAAACGGTCGCAGTCGCACTTGCCAATGCCGCAGTCCGGGCCGCAGGTCATGTGCTCGCCCTGGTCGATGAGAATCTCGGAACAGGGGCCGCAAGGGCCGGTGTCGCCCATGGACCAGAAATTGTCCTTCTCGCCCAGCCGGAAGATGCGTTCGCTTGGAAGCCCGGAGATTTTTTTCCAGAGTTCTATGGCTTCGTCGTCGTCGCGGAATACAGTGGCGTAGAGGCGTTCCTTGGGGAGCTTCATCTCTTCGGTCAGAAACCCCCAGGCCAGGCGGATGGCCTCTTCCTTGAAGTAGTCGCCGAAGGAGAAATTGCCGAGCATCTCGAAGAACGTGTGGTGGCGCGCGGTGCGGCCAACGTTTTCCAGATCGTTGTGCTTGCCGCCGACGCGCAGGCACTTCTGCGAGGTGGCCGCCCGGGAGTAGTCACGCTTTTCCTGGCCGAGGAATACTTTCTTGAATTGCACCATTCCCGCGTTGGTGAAGAGAAGGCTCGGGTCCTCGCGCGGAACCAGGGAGGAACTTTTGACTTCGGCGTGGCCGTTGGCGACGAAATAATCCAGGAATCTGCGGCGGATTTCAGTAGCAGTGATCACACGTGTCTCCTCAAGAATTTCGAGAGGGAACTTTTTGAAAAAAGTTCCCTCTCGAGCTCTCCTTCAAAAACTTTAGCGAGCTTCGCGTCGTACACCGGCAATGCAGTATGCGACGCGAAGCCATTGCCGGGTCCAGGGGGAGAGCCTCCCCCTGGCGGGGTGCGGGCAGAGCCCCGCAAGGAATCTATTCTTGCTCTGCAGCTCTGGGTTCTTTCAAACCCAGGTGCTCGTATATCTTGTCTTCAATCTGTTGCTTTATCTCAGGATGTTCCAGCAAGAAGGCCCGTACGTTTTCCTTGCCCTGCCCCAGGCGCTCGGTACCGTAAGCGAACCATGCCCCGGATTTGTCGATGATGTTCATCTCCACGCCCATGTCGATGATCTCGCCTTCGCGTGAGATCCCGGTGCCGTAAAGGATGTCGAACTGGGCTTCGCGGAAGGGCGGGGCCACCTTGTTCTTCACCACTTTCACCCGGCAGCGAGAACCGTAGACTTCCTCCTTGTCCTTCAAAGTCTGGATGCGGCGGATGTCCAAACGCACGGAGGCGTAGAATTTCAGGGCGTTGCCGCCGGTGGTGGTCTCGGGGCTGCCGTAACCGGTGACGCCGATTTTCATGCGAATCTGGTTGATGAAGACCACAGCGGCATGGGACTTGTGGATGGTGCTGGTGAGCTTGCGCAGGGCGTGACTCATGAGCCTTGCCTGTGAGCCCACCTGGGTCTCGCCCATCTCTCCTTCCAGTTCGGCCTGGGGGATGAGCGCGGCCACAGAGTCGATCACTATAACGTCCACGGCACCGGACCGGACCAGGAGGTCGGTGATGTCCAGGGCCTGTTCACCATAATCGGGCTGCGAGATGAGCAGCTCATCAGTCTTAACACCCAAACGCTTGGCGTAGTTGATGTCCAGGGCGTGTTCGGCGTCGATGAAGGCCGCGGTGCCACCCAGTTTCTGCACCTGGGCGATGAGGTGCAGGGCAAGGGTGGTCTTGCCAGAGGATTCTGGCCCGTAAATCTCAGCTACGCGCCCTTTTGGGATGCCGCCGATGCCCAGAGCAAGGTCCAGCGCGATGGACCCGGTGGGGATGGACGGGATGGCGGCGTGGGTTTCCTCGTCCATGCGCATGACGGAGCCTTGCCCGTATTTGCGCTCGATGGTGGTCAGGGCGGTAGTCAGGGCTTCCAGGCGGGCGTCCTGGGGCGAACCGGCGGCTTTTTTGGCCATGGGGAACATCCTTGTGGAAAGTGGGAAATGCCCAAGGGGCATAGCAAAAGCTCCGCCAAGGGGCAACGGCCATTTCCGGATCGTTCCGTATGCCGAAATTGTTGTCATGATACAGTGGCAAGAGTACGCTCTTGGCAAATTATCACGAGGAGGACATATGAGCTTTCTAAAAGAATTCAAGGAATTTGCCATGCGGGGCAATGTCATGGACCTCGCTGTGGGTGTGATAATCGGTGCGTCGTTCGGCAAGATAGTATCTTCGCTGGTGGCGGATGTGGTGATGCCGCCGATAGGTATGCTGCTCGGAGGAGTGGATTTTACCAGTCTAAAACTTACTCTCTCCCCGCCACTTGAGGGAATGAAAAGCGCCACGTTGAACTATGGCAACTTCATACAGACACTCGTCGATTTCACAATTGTCGCGTTCGCCATCTTTATGATGGTCAAGGGAATAAACGCCCTCAAGCGCAGAGGAGCACAGCCTGAAGACCATGTCGCAGCGCCGCCTCCGGATATAGCGCTGCTTATGGAAATCCGCGACCTTCTCAAAGCGCGGCAGCCCTAGTTTCGCATCCACGAATAAAGTGTCCACGAAAAAGACGCGACACAGGGCCGCCGGAAGGCGGCCTTGGAGCCGCAGGCTCCGTGAGAGAGCCGGAAATCACACTTTCCGGCGGACGATCCTCCTCGAAATGCAGTGAGGCTTCGCATCACTGCATTTCGAGGACATCACACGAGTATCGCCTTTTGCGACCATCGTTGGTAGGGCATGGCGGCGGCTCGGGAGAGCCGGTGCTTTGTGGCACTCCAATTGCCAAAATCATCCAAGGAAAAACCCATCGGATTCATGAAAAAATACGACGCGCTGGCCATGTTCTCCGGGGGCCTGGACTCCATTCTTGCGGCCAAGACCGTGCAAGCCCAGGGGCTTTCCGTGTTGGGTCTGCATTTCGTGAGTCCCTTTTTCGGCCATCCGGACAAAATCGCGCAGTGGTCCGCGGATTACGGTCTGGACATTGAACCGGTGGACGTTAGCGTCCGGTATGTGGCCATGATGCTCCAAGGGCCGGAACATGGCGTTGGCAAGGGGCTTAATCCGTGTGTGGACTGCAAGATCCTCATGCTATCGCAATGCAGAGAGCTTATGGAGGCGTACGGGGTTAAGTTTCTGGTTACCGGCGAGGTGAAAGGACAGCGCCCGATGTCTCAGCGGCGGGATGCCCTGGACGTCATCAGCCGGGACGCAGGTGTGCGGGACGTGCTCCTGCGCCCATTGTGCGCCAAGAACATGAAACCCACGCCCATGGAAGACTCAGGCCTGGTGGATCGCGAAAAGCTGCATAGTTTTGGAGGGCGAACCCGAAAACCGCAGTTCAGATTGGCCAGAGAGATGGGCCTCAAAAAGATTCCCCAGCCCGCCGGGGGGTGCAAGCTCACCGAGTTCGAATCCGCCAAACGATATGTGCTCATTTTTCAACACGCCAAGCCAGCTCGCGCGGAGGACTTCCTGCTGGCCAACGTGGGCCGTCAGTTTTGGTCCGGGCCTTATTGGCTGGCCATGGGGCGCAACCAGGTGGATAACGAATCGCTCCTTGGGTTGGCCGAAACCGGCGACTGGGTCCTTGATGTTGTCGATTTCCCGGGCCCGTTCGGCTTGGTGCGTCCGCTTCCGGGTGCGGATTGGAACGAGGAGTCGCTTTGCGACGCTGCTGCGCTTGTTGTGTCTTATTGTCCCAAGGCCGTTGCCACGGGAATCCCGGTGCGTGTGTCGCTTACTCGTAATGGTGAAACACGCGAGGTTGTGGTGACGCCAAGCCGCGTGTCGCGCCTGGGGCTTGCCGACATGTCCTGGGAGGAACTGGTGCCGGTCAAGAAGGCCATGTTCGCGGAAACGGACGAAGATGATGGGTATTAAGAGTTATTTGATGGAGTAGGGATACAATGATTCCGCACGAAGGGACGTACCGGAGTCCTTTTGCGGTTGAGCGAATGCCGTGTATGACCCGCAAAATCTAAGTTTTAAAATATATTTCAGGTTGTTGGTGAGTGTTCATCCAAAAGCAGACAGCCCTAGTCATGTGACTAGGGCTGTCTGCTTTTGGATGGGTTCTTTCGCTTTGAATTAAAGACCAAGCCAAGAGCGAACGGCGCTGGTGGGCATGGACATGTTCCAGTTGAAAGCTGCCGTGTTCCAGTCGTCGACCGTAGTATTTGCGGGATTGACTCCGTTTACACCCATGCGGCCGTTGTAGGTCTGCAGAGTCAAGGTGCCGTTGCTGGTTGAGCCGTTCAGCTGTCCTGACCCATTGATCGATTGCGAACCGCTCACTTGGCCGTATGTGAAGGTTCCTTGATAGGTTGTGACCCCGCTTCCTGTAGTCATGGCGCTAGCTACATTTTTGTCAAGGCTGATGGACCAATCGAAGGTATATTTTGGGTCCTGGTAGCCGTTATACGTATATTTCCCGCCCTGAGAAGTTATTGTCAGGGTGTTCCCGGAAACAGAGCCGGTCACGGGGCCTGCACCGAAAACGTCGAACTGCCTGAAATCGCCCTGGTAAGAAATCATTTCGCCACTGTAGGTCGTTTGCCCCCACGCATGAGACGTGAAGATCAATAAAAATAATACCGGTGAGAGATATGCCTTATTCATCATGAAATCCTCCCACTTAGAAGCATAGCATATGACACCGCGCGGGCGCAAGGAAAAGGGCTGATTATGGCGAGAGCACTGCGTGATCCAAGTGTCTTGGAGTTGTGCTCCCCCCTGTGATTTTGAGAGTTTCCTCCTAAAAATCTTTCGTTGATGCGAAGAGCATTCTGCTAATACGCAGAGTTTGACCAGCCAAGGTCAATAGAAGCCGAAAATCTGCCAAAAATTCCGATCGGATGCAGAGTAAAGTGTCACGGAGCCCTATTGTTGCCCTGAGTGTTTGGCGAGCGGTGCGCCGGGATGATTTTATTAAGGTGGTCTGGGTTCATATTCAGGCAAACCTGCGAGTCATACGAAGTTTTTCTCACACTCTTCATGGAGACAACAGCCTGAAATAGCGCTGTTATTTTTTGTCAAATCCTCGACTTTAGGGTTTTTCCACACTTTTTTGATCCGGCCATGGATGTTTGGTCTGGCGCCTCCGTATATTCTGGCAAGGAATGCGAAAAAGACAATCGGCGTCTTGCGCGTTGCTGAAGTTATGACGGACATCCATAAGAATGTGGAGAAAATCATGTATTCCACTTGTGATGATTTCGAATGTGCTGTGGATCTTGTGGCGGAGATGTTCATGTTGAATATGAACATGGCTCACGACATATGGAACATGGTGGACAGTGTAGTCAGGATATGCTTATGTAAACATGTTGGTCACGATAAAGAGAATGATGTCTCCATGATAAAGAAAATCATTATGAATAAACTGCGCGATGAGATAGCTGTTCCGACATATTTTGACAGTTTAGAGCGTTGCTCGGTGCAGACATGCGTTGTCGTTTTGTCGAGAGAGATCGCATTGGATTATATTCGGAATGCTCATTATTCGCGATCATCAGTGTCAGATATATTCCGGTGCATGAATGTTAACGTGTCAGGTGCTGAGGAATACCTGGATGGCCTTGATGACATGTTCTCTCCTTCGCAAAAGTGCGTGTTGCGTCTTTTGTACGGAGAAGGATGCACGGTCCACCAGGCGGCGAACATGCTCGGGGTCTCTTCGGATGAGGTGCTGACGCTGCAATGGCAAGCCATGGAGCGGCTGCAGCAGGAGTGGCGCTTCTTGAAGACAGGTGGCGCGTACCAGTGATGGAACTGTGGATGAGGGTTTGGGCATGAAGTGCCCTGGATCCAACGGAATGGCCGCCTTCCTGGATGGCGCGCTCACCCAGGACGAGGATGCTAGGTGGAGGGAACACATCCGGCGGTGTGAGAAATGCCGGAGGGCCCTGGATGAGTTGCGGTCGTTGATGGATGTGAGTGGTCTGGAGCTGGACCCGGTTTGCGTGCAAAAGGGGAAAAGCATTGTATGGGGGGGAGATACGCAGCGCAAAGCACGTTTACGCAATGTGTATGGGAGTCATGCGACTCTTACAATTGAGAGATATAACTAATAATATGGATGTGACACTCATCTAGAAAAGCATACGCCAATTATTTCGCGACAAAGCAAAGATAGATTTTACGCCGATTGTCTTCTTCGCATTCCCGGTCGCTAGGATCTCCGCCATGGTACGTCCATGGCGGCTGGTAGGGAAACGTGCAGAACACAAGGAGACAGTCGCCATGACGTATATCGACACCACTTCGTATCTCAACAGCATTACTGCCAGCAGCACAACGGACACGGTATCGTCCTCCTTGGGCAAGGACGACTTCCTGAGCATTCTCGTCGCTCAGCTCGAAAATCAGGATCCCTTCAACTCCACGGACCCTGCCGAGATGATCGGTCAGCTGACCCAGTTCTCCATGCTGGAACAGATGACCAATATGAATACGACCCTCACCTCCGCTCTCACCGCGCTGAACCTCCAGACCGCGACGAGTGCAGCCTCCTACATAGGAAAGACGGTCATGGCCTCAGGTTATTCCCTCTCGGTGGAAGACGGCACGGCTTCCTCGACCACCTACACCCTGGATTCGGACGTCACAACGCTCAAAGCCTACGTCTACAGTTCCGACGGGGACCTCGTCAGAACAGTGAACATCGGGAGCAAGGAGGCCGGCGACTACACCTTCCAGTGGGATGGTTTGGACAGCGACGGGAAGGTTGTGGACGACGGAACATACTCCATCGCAATCGCCGGGTCTGACGCGGACGGCAACGAAGTGACGGCCAGCACTACGGTTTCCGGCGTGGTGACCGGCGTGTCCGTGTCGAGCGGGACCATCATGCTCACGCTCAAGGATGGAAGGGAAGTGAGCCTGTCCAATATCCAAAGCGTGACCGACACCGACGCCTAACCGCCCAACGAAAGGAGAATTCCTATGAGTCTCATATCAGCCATGTACAGCGGGATAGCCGGCCTCACCGTCCACAGCCAAGCCATGTCCGTTGTGGGCAACAACCTGGCCAACTCCAGCACCATGGGGTTCAAGCGTTCCGCAACACAATTCGAAGATTTCTTCTACCAGAACATTTCCACGGGCAACACCTACGGCCAGGTGGGGCTCGGCGCGGACATCGCCAGCATCTACGGCGACTTCTCCCAGGGGGCCTTCGAGACCACCAGCTCCGCCACGGACCTGGCCATAAGCGGCAACGGCTTCTTCATGGTGAACAACCCCAATACCGACAAGACCTACTACACCCGCGCCGGGAACTTCGAATTCGACAACAACGGCTATCTGGTGGACCCCAACGGCTACGTGGTCCAGGGCTGGAAGGCCTATACCAATTCCACCACCGGACAGGTGTCCAATATCGGGTCTCTGGGAGACATCAAACTCTCCAGCTTCCAGATCAGCCCCTCGGCCACCACCAAGATGCGCATGGTCACCAACCTCAACAAATCAGCCACTGAAAAGACCACGGACGCCACCGACCCCTTCTTCGCCCTGCTCAAAACCTGGGCCGGGCAATCCGAAACGGCCCTGTCCGACACCAGCTACTCTTACCAGGGCACCATTAAGGTCTACGACAGCGCCGGAGCGTCCCACGACGTAACCGTCTACTACGACAAGGTGAGCAACGCCTCTGGGGCGAATGTCTGGGAATACGTGGTGGCCTGCGACCCGACAGAGGACGGGCGGACCATCAACGGAGTGAAAGTGAGCTCGACCTCCTCGGCGGGCCTTCTCATGGCCGGAACCATCACCTTCGATTCCTCGGGAAGCGTAAAGAGCATGAGCGCCTTCACCCTGAGTTCCAACGCCACCGGCAATTACAAGGATTTGACCAACTGGGTTCCTGCCACGTTCTCCTCCGATGGCTACCCAGTTTTCACGGCGAACTTCACCGCATCCTCCAACGCCAGCGTTTCGACCGCGTCAAACGCCAGCACCATCAAGCTTGATCTCGGCCTGCACAGTACCACCAAGAACGGAGGATGGACCGGCGGTGTGGCCAACGCCTCGCTGGTGGGAACCGACTTCGACAACCTGCCCGTCATGACCAGCGCCAAGGCGGACGACACAACAACCACCGCCTACTCCAGCGCCTTCAGCATAGTGGACCAATCCCAGGACGGCTACACTTCCGGGTATCTCCAAAGCATCGCGGTGGATTCAGACGGTATCGTTACGGGGACCTACTCCAACAACCAGACCAAAAGCCTCTTTGTGGTCGGGCTGGCCAACTTCACCAATCTCCAGGGGCTCGAGCGCGAAGGCAGCAACCTCTACAGCGCCACCACGGATTCCGGGGAACCGCGCATCGGCACCGCCAACAACTCCGGCATGGGCAGCATCGCCTCTGGAAAACTGGAGCAGTCGAATGTGGATACGGCCACGGAGATGGTCAACATGATCACCTACCAGAGGGGCTTCCAGGCCAACAGCAAGGTCATCAGCACGGTGGACCAGATGCTGTCGGAAGTCATTCAGCTCAAGAGGTAGCGGCCGTCCTTACCGCGACTGGACGAGCGGCAAGAACGGGAAGGATATACTATGTTGAACAATCTCCTGAGCATAGGCAAGACGGCGCTTTCCAACTTCCAGGTGGCCTTGAGCGTCACCGGCGGAAACGTCACCAACGCCTCAACAACGGGTTATTCCCGCCGTACGGTGGAATTCGCCACGGATGGCGTCTCCGTAAACGGGGTTGGCTGCGGGAGCACTATCCAGGCCATAATAAGGCAGTTCGACGAGTATCTTGAGCGGCGCTGCCTGGAGCAGTCCTCCACCAGTTCCTGCCAGAGCGTCATCTACTCCAACCTTGCCCAGGTGGAGGAGCTTTTTAACAGCACCGACAGCTCCGGCATATCCTCGGCCCTGGACAGCTTCATGACCAGCCTGGAGAGCCTTTCGTCCACCGCGTCCAATGCCTCGGTCAGGACGGAGGTCATCGAGTCGGCCACGTCGCTGGCGCAGCTGCTCAATTCGCTTCAGGACAGCCTGGATTCCGAGGTTGCCTCGGTCAATTCGTTCATCTCAAGCCAGGTGGACACGGTCAACGGACTGCTCGAGCAACTCGCTGCCTTCAACAGGGTGGCCAGCTCCACCACGAGTTCCAGCGGTCTGTTGGACCAGCGCGACGAACTGGTGCGGGAGTTGGCCACCTATATCGACGTGAGCGTGATCACCGAAGACGACGGGCAACTGAGGATATTGACCGGTGAAGGCCAGACGCTGGTTGACGGTGAAGCCGCTTACTCGTTCAAAGTGGAAGGACCCAAATGCACCGCGGCCTTGAGCGCGGATTCAGGATTCGACGGCCAGCTCTACTTTTCGGGAAGCTCAAGCAACGAGCTTCTGGTCAAGTTCGTTAGCGGAGGCGACTGTTCGGGTGGTGCCACTGCAGCCACATACCAGGTGTCGTTGGACGGAGGAAAAACCTGGGTAACAGACGAGGACGGCCAGACAAAGGTCTTCAAAGCGGGTGATTCCAGCAACAAGGAGACGGTGGACGGGGTCTCCATCTGGTTCGGCACGGCTGACGATCCGGATGTGGCGCCAACCACATCCATAAGCGCCGGGGACAAGTTCGATGTGATGCCCAAAAGCGGTATCTACTGGATCACCGCCACGGGCGGCGAAGTCAACGTCACGCCTTTGGCCGGGAGCGATTCGAGTAACCGCCTGAGCGGGGGCACGCTGGCCGGGCTTTTCGCGGTTCGCGACCAATACGTGGGCGAATACCAGGACAAGCTGGATTCATTTGCCGAAAGTCTCATCTGGAACATGAACCGAACGCACAGCCAGGGGGCAGGGCTTACGAACATGTCCCAGGCCACCGGGGAATATGCGGCGGAAGACACTGCCGCCGCCCTCAGCAACAGCGGCCTCTACTGGGCGGACAAACTCCAGGCGGGCAACATATCCATCGCCCTCTACGACGAGGAGACCGGCGAGAGCATCTCGATTACGGCCCTGGATTTCAGTTCAATCACGCCGGGCACCTCGAGCTTTGATCCCTCGGTGCATTCCCTGGAGGACGTCCGGGACGCCATCAACGCCACTTATCCGGGTCAGCTCTCAGCCACGATCCAGGACGGGAAACTGTCCATCAGCGCTACGGACGGAGTGGAATTCCAGTTCGCCGAGGACACTTCCGGGCTCCTGGCCGGACTAGGCATCAACACGCTCTTTTCCGGGACGGACGCGGAGAGCATCGCAGTGTCCGCCGCAGTGGCCAACGATTCCTCACGGCTATGCGCCGGGCATGTCAACGGCGCGGGTGAGGTCAATGCCGGTGACAACGAGACGGCCCTGGCTCTGGCTGCGTTGGCAGGTTCAAGCGTTACGTTCAACGCCGCAGGCGGCACGGCCAACAACACATTTTCCGGGTATCTGTCCGCTCTTTCCGCCCAGGTTGGGGCGGATGCTTCCACGGCGTCGGCCAGCTACACTTACGCTTCCACGCTGTCCGAGGACTTGGAAACACAACGCGAATCCGTGTCCGGCGTAAACCTGGACGAAGAACTCACACGGCTCATGCAGTATCAGCAGAATTATCAGGCTGCCGCGAAGCTCATACAGACGTCGAGCGACATGTTCGACACGATTCTCAGCCTGAAATAGGAGGCCGCCATGCGAATATCGCAAAACATGATCTACTCCGGTTCGATACAATACATGAACAGCGCCTTGAGCAACCTGGCGGCCGCACAAGAGCAGAGCGCGTCGCAGAAAAAAATCAATCGCCCTTCGGATGATCCCGCCGGGTACGCGGAAGCGAGGAACTTAAACACCATCATCAAAACCCTGGACCAGTATTCGGACAATATCAATGTGGCCAAAAGCTGGCTCAATCAGGCCGATTCAAGCCTGCTGGAAGTGAGTACGGCCATGACCAGCATCAGGGAACTGGCCGAACAGGCGGCCACGGGAACTCTCAGCGCCGAGAACCGGCAGGAGATAGCCACCCAGGTGAGGGCTCTTTTTTCGCAGGTGCTTTCTCTGGCCAACACGACGGTCAGCGGCAACAGTATCTTCGCAGGGCAGAAAACGAATGGAGCTGCGTTCACCGAAATACTCTACGCCACGGTGGAGGATTCCACCTTGACCCAGGACGCCGTGATCAGCGTTGCGGGCGGGAGCGACACCAGCGTGCTGGTGCACTTCTCCAACAGCGGGACCATCGGAGGAACGGCGGACATCGCCTATGCGTATTCGAGCGACGGGGGCACCACCTGGACCTCGGGCACACTGGCTGCTGGCAGCACCACGCTCGATCTGGGAGGATGTTCCGTGACGCTTAAGAACGGTTCAGTGGTCACGGCGAGCGGAACCGGGGGCGGAACATCACTGACGCTTCGGCCATCGGCCCTGTATCTGGGGGACGACCAGGACGGAGCCACGGTCCGAAAATACGGGGCCTCGTTGGTGAACGCCACGGCCGACGGAGAATTCTCGGGCAACGTCACCGTTCGCATAGCCAGCAATTCCAGCCTGCCTGGCCCCATCAGCTATTCATACAGTCTGGATGGAGGAATGAATTGGGTGGGCGGCAATGTCGCCAGCAACTCCAGGCTGCTCGTGCCCGGCGGGTACCTTGTCTTGGCCTCCAACGGGGGCGGCACACTCGCTTCAGGGGACCAGCTCACCATCGTGCCCAATACAGCCGATATCAATGTGGGGATCTCGCCCTCTGGAGCGGTGGTCATCAACAGCGTTGGAAAAGACGTCTTCGGAGGGCTCTACAAGGCTGCCGGTGCCAGCAACGCCTCGGTGGTTTTCGGATCCGGTTCCTCCAAAAACATCTTTGAGACCATAGGCTCACTCATCGGCCATCTTGAGACCAACGACATGGACGGGGTGGGCGACGACCTGGAGAGCTTGACCATTGCCCAGGCGTATCTGGAGACATGCACCGCCAGCGTTGGAGCCAGGGAGAACCGGCTTGATTTCGCGGAAAACACGATATCAGTCCTGCGCGACAACGCGGAAACCAATCTGAGTGCCGTGGAGGACGCAGACATCACTCAGGTGCTCATAGATCTGTCAAAATACCAGTACACCTATCAGAGCGTGTTGGCGTCATCCACCAAGATAATGGGAATGAGCCTGTTGGATTACATCTGATGTACCTGCGAGAGGCAGCATCGCTCGTGAGAAATTGGCGCGTTGCCTCGTAAGCGGTAACGAACCAAAGTGGAGGGAAAAGATGGCCATAGGAGACGCGACATCCGGCGTCAGCACGTCTGGATCCATATATTTTTCCGGCCTTGGAAGCGGTACGGATTTCAGCACCATGATCGACCAGCTGGTTGCTGTCGAGCAGACCCGCGTCACCACCTACCAGACCTGGCAGCAGACCTGGGCGGACAAGGTCACGGCGTTTCAGGCGCTCAACACCAAACTTTTGAGCCTCAGAACAACGCTGCAAAGCATGGATACTATAAGCGAGTTCCTGCAGAAGTCGGCAACGTCCTCGGACAGCGATGTGGTCTCGGCCACGGCCAGCGGTTCCGCGGATGCCGGGACCTACACCTACACCGTTCAGCAGCTGGCGAAGAACAAGATGATGGTCACCGCTTCCGGGTATTCGTCTCTCAGCCAGGATATCAACCAGCTCGACACCTCGGGGAAGTTCATCTTCACCTATGCGGGTGTCACGGTTTCCAACACGATTCCCGCATCGGCAACGCTTACGGACCTGGTCAACATCATAAACGCCCAGTCGTCCAACACGGGTGTGCGCGCGTCCACCATCTACGACGGCAGTGAGTACTATCTCCAGTTCCGGGGAATGGACACAGGTGCGGCCAACAGCCTGATCATCGCCAGCGGTACGACCTTGTCAGGTTTCACCGCCTCGGATTTCGTGACCACGCAGGAGAACCAGGACGCCAAACTCAAGATAAACGGCTGGCCGCTGGGCGACGCTTACATCGCCAGGGCAAGCAACACGGTGACGGATGTCATAGACGGGGTGACCATGCTGCTCAAATCGTCCGGCGCCGGAACCATAACCGTGGAAACGGACATCGACGCGGTGGTGGAGAACGTCCAGTCCTTCGTGGACCAGGTGAACGAAGTTCGCTCGGCCATAAAGGAACTGACCGCCTACGACTCAACGACGGAAACGGCGTCTCTTCTGACGGGAAACTACGGAGTACAAATAATCGATTCGGTCATGAAGAACATCACGGCAGCCACAGGGCTTGGCTTCAACTACAAGCGCGATACGTACTCATCGCTTTCCCCGCTGGGGCTCTCCACGGATGCCGACGAGGGGTCTGACACGTTCGGGCAGATACTCTTTGACGAGGACACTTTACGGGCGGTGCTCTCCTCCAACGCGTATGCGGCGGGCAAGATCTTCGCGGCGCAATACCTGGGGGATACGGACAGCGCGGACGTGACGTATACGTCTTTCGTCGACGGCATCACCAAGGCGGGAACGTACGATGTCAGCTATACGGTTTCGGGCGGCAAGTTGACCTCTGCGTCCATCAACGGCCATCAAGCCATGTTCTCATCGAATGCATCCACCCTCACCGGGAGTTACGGGTACGACGAGGGCGGCATGGTGCTCACGGTCAACAACATGACAGACGGTTCCTACAGCCATACCGTCAACGTCAGGCTGGGAAAGGCTGCGGAGCTTGTGGACGAGTTGGGCGACCTCACCAATTCCGAAACCGGGCCGCTGGCAATCTTGGAGGACAATTACGCAACCATTCAGGATAACATTCAGGAGAAGATCGATAATGAGAACGTGCGCATAGCCACCCTGGCAACGCACCTGAAGGACAAATTCTCCCGTCTGGACACGCTGCTGGGCACGTACAGCGACATCCAGGACAGTTTGTCCTCATATATTACGCAGCTCTCGAGTGATTAAGAGCTTGGGCGCGGTGAGTGAATGCCGATTGCCTGCTGACGGGTGACCCGGTGAGCCAGTGTACGGGGTCGATATGGGAGGGGACGCTTAACTGTCGAGAATCTTCTTGCCGCGCTCAACCACTTCCCTCACTCGCTGCGAATGATCCGGTCCGAGTTCGACCTGGGCGATGATTTCGCGCAGTTCCGACACGTCCTTTGCACACTTGGCGCACCGGGTGAGATGGTATTCCAAAAGGGCCTGCTCCTTGTCCTCCATCTTCCCGTCCAGATAGGACGCCAGGGTGAGTGCGTCGGGACAACTGTCCAGGTCCTCGGGACGAATCCCATCCATGGGGATCCCTTTGTTCGCGCCGCCATCCTTGGGCATGCATGCTCCGGTGTTTTTGGAGTCGTGGTCGGTAAGACGTTGTGGCTCAATAGCCCGCGGGAAATCCACGGTCAAGAAGCCAAAACCGGAAGAGAAATCGGCAGGATGTGGAAAAACCTTTAGGGCAGAAACGCGTTTACGCCTCGGATGCGGTTCCGAAATGCTCGCGGAGCTTCATCAGGGCCTGGTGCTTGAGGCTGCGTATGGTCTGGGCCTGAACCTTGAGGGCGCCTGCCACATCGGAAACGTCCATGTCATCGTCGAAGAGCATGCGCAGTATCTGGTGCTGCCGATCGGAGAGCAGGCCCGGGGGCAGCTCGAGGCGGCCTCCGAAAAAAACGTCTTTGTCCGCGGGAATGGTGTCGTCTAGTTCAATTGTATTCTGGCTTTCCTGGCGGCGCAGGAAGTCGATGGCCGTGGATCTGCCAACGACTGTCAGCCAGGTGGGAAGCGACGCACGGTTCCGGTCGTAGGAGCGCAGGAGCTTGAAGCCGTCCTTGACCAGGCGCAGGAAAATGTCCTGGACCACATCCTTCGCGTCTTCGGTGTCCGTGACCCAGGTGTGTCTGCGCAACGTCCTGAACGCGACGCTGTAAAGCAGCCCGGCAAATTTTTCCACAAAATGATCCCAGGCAGCCTTTTCCCCTGAGATTACCTTGTCGAGTTCGACATCCTCGGCGAGGCTATGTATGCATGACATTCCAGAACACCTTGGAATAATGTGTTTTTCCGTGCGTTGCGCCGTTTTGCCCTGAGGCGTGGCGCGCTGGGAAAACATTTCCCCATGGGAATGAAGCAAGCATGGTGCCATTTGTGTCGCCGGTTGTTGAGGGGATACTCGGAATCGAAGGGCTGGCGGGTGTTACAAACACCTCCTCGAGAAATAAGAGGGGAGGGATGAGAAAGAGGTTACAGGGGAGCTTGTCGGTCCAGCATTATTTTTGAATTTTTTATTCGTTGAGGAGCAGAACGGCCACTGGGGCGAAAAGAGCTGTAAATACACCCGCGAGGATCATGGCCAGGCCGGCCATTGATCCCTGTTCTTCGCCTTCGAGGAGTGCGGCGGCTGTCCCCTGGGCGTGTGAAACGGTCCCGAGAGCAAGGCCGCGGGCAACGGGATTTTTAATCTTCATCCGCGTCAGGAACAATGCTCCCATAAGCGACCCCAGGGTGCCCGTTGCCACCACGAAGGCCGCGGCAAGCGGAGGGATGCCGTCGTACAGGCGCGCTATCTCCACGGCAAAAGGAATGGAAACGCCTTTGGGCAGGATGGACATCACCACTTCGCGCGGCATGCCTCCAAGCCTGGCGATGCCCCCGGCGAGGGCCATGGCAGTGAACGCCCCCAGGGCGACGCTGGCCACGATGGGGAGCGCATAAATCTTTAGGAGGCCCCTGTGGCGGTAGAGCGGGACCGCCAACCCAACCGTGGCCGGGCCGAGCAGAAAGGTCATGATGTCCCGGGCTGGTGCGTAATCGCTGTACGGCACGTCCAGAACAATGAGCACCAGGGCAACCAGGACCGAGCTCAGCACCACCACGTTGAGCAGGGGGTGGGGATAGCGCAGAGACAATCTACGCAACACCCAATAGGCACAGACCGTGAGCCAGATGAAAGAAAGGAGCATCAGATGTCGCACGGCCCACGCCTTTTGTGCAGCCACTGCGTCACGAATCCCACCAGCCAGAGAGGAACAAGGGAGCTGACCACAACAGCCGTGAGCAGCACCAGCCAGTGCTCTTTGAAAACGCCGCCCCATTCCATCAGCCCAACAGTGATGGGGACGAAAAAAAACACCAGGTGCTTAAGCAGGAAATCTGCCGCTCCTGCGATGTGCTCAAGCTTTATCACGCCAAGACACAAGAGAGTAAACAGCACGACCACGCCGACCACGTTTCCGGGAAGAGGTAGGCCTGTGGCATCAACGAGCCACCTGCTTCCCCAGTAGATGGCGCAGAGGAGAATTGTCTGCAAAATGAGCTTAAGCATCCATCGCATAGCTAGTGCCTTGTCGTAAGCGGATGAAGTGACGGCGTGCTGCGTAGCCGAGGGACAGGGCAAAAGCAATGAGGTGTTTCAGTTTGGCCGGAGGCCCAGTGCACGAAAGACTATTTCGGGGTGGTGTTTTCGGTTGGCTCAGTCCGTTGCTGGAACAGCTTGTTGAGAAGATAGGCCACCACAAGGGCGAAGTAGAACTGCCCGAAGACGGCCTGGGTGATGCTTAATCGCTGGGCCAGAGTGGAATGGGGCACCATGTCTCCGTAGCCAACTGTGGTCATGGTCGAAAAGCTGAAATAGATGAAGCTGTCCATGTCCCTTGCCGGCTTTGCGTTCATGCTGAACGCTCCGGGCGAAAAGCCTTCCACCAGGGTATAGAGCAGGGCCCAAAAGAAACCCATGATGAGGTAGCAGTTAATGAGTGCGAAAATCTCCCCGATGGTGACTTCCTTGGATTTCACCACAAAACGTATTGAGGAGATTATGCCGTATGAAAGGCAGATAAGCCCGGAAACGCAAAAAAGGATGTTGAAGAGCACGTCATGAAAAGCGTTGAACCAGGCGAGCAGGTAAAACACGGTGCTGCATCCGAGCAGGATGTTGAGAGATTTGTTCCTGGCATGAGCGATTAGAGCTACTCCGAAAACCACCAGATAAAAAAGGAGGCTTTCGATTTGCTGGGGCAAATGTCCGCCACCGACGAGCATTCCCACCAGCAGGACCGTGATGATCAGTTGTTTGTTCTTCTTGTAGGCTTGTTTGAGCACGAAGCGGACCGCCTGGATGAAGTGAGAGTCAGGGGCATGAGGTAGCCCGGAATTGTGCAGGCTTCAATGGGTACGCCTTGGAACCCGCGAAAAAGGGGTTGCTTTAAAATCAATAATAGTTGTCTGACATCTGTCAGAACAATTACACCTCAACAGAAGGATTACTGCCCTGATGATCTGGGCTCGCAGGAAAGTGCTCAATATTAATCAATCTACTTGTTGAACTTGTTAAAGACATATGAATAAATTATCTACACTTAATTATCATTCCATCAACTGTCTGTACGAGTGTTGTGAATCCTTTTTTTCCGCATATTGTCCCAGCTTTGTCGTAACACGGAGTTACACCTTCGCACTGTATCCTAAAACCTTCGGACCCGTCTTGAAAATAGACATGTTTACTGGATGCTGAACACCCTTGAATTAGTGCTGTTGCAATAATGAGAAAAAGTATTTTGCTCATATTTCCTCCAGCGGGAGTTCATCCCCGTGAGTAAAAGAAGTTCATACTCTAAGTTACCCCGGTTTGGATGCCAAAGCAATTATTTGCATGCACTAAGGGTAAGCAGCACATCGAAGCTGAGGAAGGCACATGTGGGGGCTGCTCCTTTTCCAGCTATTCGAAGTGTACCGCCATACGGGGAGGGTGGTCTGAAAAGACACATTGACTATGAGATCATGGGATGGCGAGAAACTGCGTGGGGAGAAAAACGAGCTGCCACGAAAAAGGGGTTACGGCTTTTTTGCCGTAACCCCTTGAAACTCGTGGTGCCGAGGGACAGAATTGAACTGCCGACACGGGGATTTTCAGTCCCCTGCTCTACCAACTGAGCTACCTCGGCGCGAGGAAGAGTGCCCTACCGCCTTTCTCAGGACTTGGCAACCCCTTTTTCCCAATCGACGCAGCGGACTATTTCCAGGACCAAGGGTTCCAGGGTCTCGCGGTTTTTTGCCGAGATGGGAATCCCTTCAGGATAGCGGCCCAGCGCCCAGGCCCTGCGCCCGGCGTCCAGGGTGTCCCATTTGTTGAGAGCCAAAAGCCTGGGCACGGTTTCCAACTCCATGTCCTTGAGAATCGCGTCCACGGCTTCGACCTGGGCGGCCAGTTCCAGGTGCCCGGCATCAGCCACCTGAACCAGCAGGTCCGCGCTGGCCAGCTCTTCCAGGGTGGCCTGGAAGGCTTCCTTGAGCTCTTTGGGAAGCTCGCGGATAAAACCCACGGTGTCCGTGAGGACCAGTTCTCGCTCCTCCGGGAAGCGCAACCGACGGCTTACCGGATCAAGAGTGGCGAAGAGTTTGTTCTCGGCCAGGACGCTTGATTGTGTGAGCGTGTTTAAAAGGGTGGATTTGCCCGCGTTGGTGTAGCCAACCAGGGAAACGATGGGCAGTCCGGCCTTGGCCCGCCTGTCGCGGATCTGGGCGCGCTGCTTGCGCAGTTCAGTCAGCTCCCTTTTTATGCGGGTCAACCGCTCGCGAATGCGCCTGCGGTCGATCTCGAGCTTCGTCTCGCCAGGCCCGCGCCCGCCTATGCCTCCCATGAGCCGACTCATGGCCAGGTTTTTTCCCACCAGCCTAGGGAGGGTATACTTGAGCTGGGCCATCTCCACCTGGAGCTTGCCAGAGCGCGAGTTCGCCCGTTGGGCGAAAATATCAAGGATCAACTGGGTGCGGTCGAGAATTTTGCGTTCGGTGAGATCGGCAAGGTTTCTCATTTGAGCCGGGGTCAGCTCCCCGTCGAAGAGCAGCACTGACGCCCCGGTGGACAGCGCCAGAATCTCAAGCTCGGAGAGCTTGCCCTTGCCGATGATTGTTCGCGGGTTCACCTGCGGCACGCGCTGGATGACCCTGCCGGTGATGGAGAGCCCGGCTGTTTCGGCCAAGGCCTCGAGCTCATCCAGGGAGGACTCCAGGTCCATGCGCGGGGCGCTTCCCACGCCCACCAGCAGCGCTCGGCCGGCCACCCCTTCCTCGGCCCCGGCCACGGGCTGGTCCGTGCGGGTGAATTCATCTTCCAGGGCCTGGGTGAGTGCTTCGAAATCCGTTTCGGAGTGGTCCCAGGCTACGGGTGGCAAAACTGTCCAAGGCTTGCCGGTGTCTCCGGGCGCTGTTTTGGGGACCAGGTGGGCCACCTGGAGCTTAGCGGGAGAGGCCATGGCGTCCACGGTGAGTACGGCCACGGAATCCAGGCGCAAAAAAAGCATGTCCGTTAAGTCTTCCTGGTCGAGGCCTGTGTCGTGGAGATGTGTATGGAGAAGGCGCAGGCCGCGCAGCCGGCCAGAGCCCAGCCGGGAGCGCGCCAGTTCCGGGATATAGATGGCGTGTGGTTCGCCCACCAGGACCATGTCCGGGCGGCCCTTGCGGTCGATCAGCAGGCCGACTTGCCGCCCTATGCCGTGGGAGATGGCGGCCAACTCGCGAGCCTGGTCGGACGTGTATCCGCCAAGAACAGGATAGCGCCTGGAGTAGAGACGCTCCAGGGCCTTAAGCTGGCTGGGTTTCAGGCCTTCTGTGTTGCCTTGGACTTTGCTGGCGATGGGGAACCTCGTCTGGATCCTGTGCTTCTAGGTGGGTGCGCCCTGGTCTACCACCAAGGAAAATCGCCTACTTCGTAGTAGCCGCGGGCCTTCATGCAAGCCCGGGTGGACTTGTTGGCACTGGCCTTGATCTCTGGGGTGAAGTGTTCGAGACAGCCCTTGGAATAGCAGTCCTGGTAGTCGGCCATGGCTACTCCCCGGGCAGTGCCTTGCTTGGCGTAAGGTGGGCTGGCGCAGGCGGACAGGGCGGCAACGGCGGCGATCAGCAGTGCTGTGCGAAGGATTTTCATGGCTATCTCCTCAGGCAAGTCTGTGGAACTTCTAGGCTATGGAGTTGGGGAACGTCAACGTTGTGTCATATCCGATACATTGACCGCACGGGCGTGGAAGCCTACAAGACTGAAGTATTCCAACCCGGAGAAGCGAATGAAAATACTACGACCAACGCGCATCGAGCGCTGCATAGGCTGCCAGTCGTGCTCGCTGGCCTGTGCGCGACTGGTGAATCAGAGAATTTCCTGGTCAACCGCAGGCATCCGGATCGTATCCTCCGGAGGAATTTCAACGGGCTTTGAGGCAAAGCTTTGCCTGGCGTGCGATCCGGCGCCCTGCGTCAAGGCCTGTCCGACGGGCTCCTACACCCAGCGCAAGTCGGGCGGGGTGAAGGTGGACAAGTCCCTGTGCATCCGCTGCGGGGAATGTGCCAAGGCCTGCCCCGTGGATGCCATCTTCATGGAGCCGGAATCGAACCTGCCCTATGTCTGCATACACTGCGGCCGCTGCATTCCGTTCTGCCCGCACAACTGCCTGGAACTGGTGAAATCCCCCCACGAGACGGGTGGAGCCGCAGAGGCTCAGGAGGCCGCCGATGCAGACTGATTACTCCTTCCGCATCCTTCTGGCCGACCTTTCCACTGGCAAGGGTGGGTTTCGCCGCTTTGGCGACAAACGCGAAGTGCTGGGCGGGTCAGGCCTGGCGGCAGCTCTGTACGGCGAGTTCGGCAAGCCCGAAGCTCCAGCCCTGGACCCTGCCCAGCCCCTGATTTTTGCCATCGGACCCCTTACCGGGTGTTTCCCAATGATGAGCAAGACAGTGTGCGGCTTCAAATCGCCATACAACGAACGCTACGCCGAATCCCACGCCGGCGGGCGCCTGGCCCTGTCCCTGCGTTTCGCGCACATCGACGCCCTGGTGGTGATAGGGCGGGCCCCCACGCTCTCGTGCCTTGGGGCAGGAATAAGGCAGTTCGAGCTGCGGGATGTTCATTACCTCAAGGGTTTGGACGTATTCACCACTGGCAAGATGCTTCGCAAGATGTTCACGGGGGGGGCGGGGCACCGCAGCTTCATGCGCATAGGTCCTGCCGGAGAGAACCTCTCGAGCTTCGCCTGCATCAACGTTGATTCCTATCGCCACTTCGGCCGTTTGGGAGCTGGCGCACTGATGGGATCAAAAAATCTTAAGGGCATTATGGTTGAGGGTGGTTCGGCCATGCCCGCGCCCGAGGGCAAGGCCTACTCCGAGCTGTATAAGGACATCCACATGCAGCTCACCACAACCTCCATGATGAAGAAGTACCACGATTTGGGCACAGCCGAGAACATGGCCGTGATGAACCGCATGCGGGCCCTTCCTTGGCGCAACCTTCAGACGACCCACGACGACGAGCGCATCGACAAGATATCCGGCGAGACTTTCGCCAGGGAATTATTGCTGAGAAAAACCGCCTGCACCGGCTGTCCGGTGGGGTGCATCCACGTGGGGCTTTTGCGAGAGCAATTCGCCAAGGACAACGACGTGCTCTACCGGCAAGTGGCCTACGACCACGAACCGGTGTTTGCCACCGGTTCCATGCTGGGCATGGAGAACGCATCAGATGTTTTGTCCGTGCTGGACGAAATCGAACGCCAGGGTCTGGACGCCATTTCCGGTGGAGTGGCCCTGGCCTGGGCCACGGAGGCCATGGAAAAGGGCGCGGTCACCCAGGACGACACCTTGGTTCCGCTCAAGTTCGGGGACGCCGGGCCTTACCGCGACGCATTGGTCCATCTGGGTTCGCCGCCAAACGAATTCTATACGCTCCTGGCTAAAGGAACCATGGCTGCGGCCAAGCGCTACAAGGGCGAGGACTATGCCTGCGTTCTGGGCCAGGAGATGGCCGGCTACGCCACAGGCGAGGTGTTCTTCGTCTCCTCGGCCCTGGGCATGCGCCACTCCCACCTGGACAGTGCGGGCTATTCCTACGACCAGAAGTCCCAGGACAAGGATGTGGGCAAGGCCGTGCAATTCATGCTGGACGACGAGCGCCAGCGCTGCGCTCTTACGTGCATGGTTTCCTGTTTGTTCGCCCGCTCGGCCTACACCGAGGAAGCCCTGGGCAAGGCCATGGACGTGATGGGCTATCCCGAGGCAGCCGCCAAAGTGGATTCGGCCGCGGCAGCTGTGCAAAGGCTGCGCTGGAAAACCAAGTTCGCAACCGGTTTCGACCCGGACCAGGTGAAGATACCCAAACGCTACCTGGAAGTGGTTACTTGGAAGGGGCCCATTGACGCACAGTATTTGAGCGACCTCCAGCAAGCGTACGCGTTGGAGATCAGGAAGATGGCCCAATAGGTTGCAAGACACAGCTTGAAGAGCGTGAACGCTCTTACCCACAACCGCCGCCCGAGAGGGCGGCGGTTTCGTTTGTGATGTCGAATCTCGGAGATGCCTTTTGCCATAAGGGAAATCCGGCTCCAGTTGGTAACATGGCACTCTCTGGGGTGGCTCATAAATTGGGGGTGATAACTTTTACAGGAGGCTCAAGGGGAGTCCCCCCGGGTGAGGAGAAGGCCTAAGCCAATGCGTGGCGCCAATGGGGGAGGGCTGAGTCCAACCTTCCTGCACGCCGGATTTATTTGGACAGGGATTCCCTGGGAGGTGGAACGTGCTTCTCGGTGAAGGAGTTCGGCCGTTCGAGGGGGTTCCGCCGGTTTTCCAACGGTTTAAGGGGAACCACGGTAAAAATAGAAAGCGGATGCATGTAACATGCTGAAATGTAATAACTGGTCTGTCTATTGCATGCTCATCCTTGCGAATCAACCTCAAGGACGAGGGTAAGACAATGCTCACACGGCTCCTTCCGATCTTCTGCCTCATCATCCTGGCCGGCTGCGCGAGTCCATCCGTGAACACGCGCGAACACAAGCCGGTTTCCAACATGGAGCCGGACATCAGCGAACTGAGCGCCCTGAAACAGAGCCGCGGCCGCCCTCTGACTCCTGCCGAACGTCAGGCCCTTGACTCCAAGGTGGGCATCGCCTTCCACTTAAGTCCCGAAGAATCCGAAGAGGTGAAACTCTTTTTCCAGAGCTTCACCCGCGACAAGCGCGATACCGTGCAGCGCTGGATGCTCAGAAGCGAGCCCCACCTCGAATACGTGCGCGCCGTGCTGGCCAGCCACCGACTCCCCCAGGACCTTCTGGCCCTGCCCTATATCGAATCCGGATACAACGTCATGGCCGTGTCCAGCTCTGGTGCGGTGGGAATGTGGCAGTTCATGCCAGCCACAGGCAGGCGTTTCGGCCTCACCGTGGATTGGTGGCTGGACGAACGCCGCGACCCCTATCTGGCCACAGTGGCAGCGGCCCGTTACTTGAAAGCCCTGCATGAGCAGTTCGGGGATTGGCAGCTGGCCTTGGCCGCCTACAACGCGGGCGAGGGAACCATCTCCCGGGCCATGACCGCCACAGGCAAGCAGTCGTTCAAGACCCTGGTCAAGTCCTCGGCTCCGCTCAAGGATGAAACCCGCCACTACGTGCCCAAGTTCCTGGCCATGCTCAAGATCACCCAGAGCGCCAAAAAATTGGGTTTTGCCGCTCCGGACATGAGGGCATCCAAGGATCTTCAGGAAGTACGCATCCCGGCAGGGACCGATCTGGCCGGCTTGGCCGATCACCTGGGGCTTACCTGGGAACAGTTCCACGCCTTGAATCCCGCCTATCGCCGCCAGGTGAGCCCTCCGGACCGAGTAACCGCGGCCTGGGTGCCCAAGCGCCTGGCCCAGCCCGCCCTGGCCTTCGTCGACAATCCGTCGCTGGGCAAGGCAAGCGCTGGTGCGCGTCTGGCGCGCGGCGGTGAAACCTGGTGGACGCTCTCGCGCGAGACTGGCATCCCGGCAAATCTCCTGCGCGACGCCAACAAGGGCCTCGATGCCCCGATGCCCGGCAAGAAACTCATGGTTCCTCTGGCCGCGTGCGCGCAGGACGCCGGAGCAACGTATGACCCGGTGAAGCCCGGCAAGTTCGCCCCTGCCGCTGTCGCACAGGCATCGAGCCCGCAGAGCGCTCCGGTTGGGCTGGCTCAGCCCACCCTGTACATTGTGCGCAAGGGGGACACCCTGGAGACAGTGGCCCAGAAGACAGGGATCGGCGTGCAGGAGCTTATAAGCTTCAACAAGGCCAACCCCAAGGAGTCCTTGATTCCTGGGACCCCCCTTCTGATCCCAGGCAAGGCCCAGGCGGCGGGTTCTGGCAAGTCCCAGCCCGTGCAGGAGGCCCAGGTCGACAGGACGGCCGAAAAGGCTGTGGAGAAGACCGAGCTAAATCCAAACCCCAAGTACAAGGTTATCAAGCGGTCCGGGACGTAAGTTTCGAAGGAAGGATAGTGAAGAAGCCCCGAATGGAAACATTCGGGGCTTTTTGTATTGAGGCCTGTAAAAGAAATATGTCCAGCAGAACAGCTTGGTAGGTGTTGGCCCGCAGGCATGTTCTCTGAGGGTTATACCCCCAAGGCACTTGCCAAAAGTTCCTTCACTTCTCTCATTGGCAGGTCGAGCCCGGTCCAGAGTTTGAACTGGGCCGCCCCCTGGGCCGCGAACATGGAAAGACCGTCGATGGTGACGGCCCCAGCGATCCTGGCTTGGCGCAAAAAGACCGTCTCACGAGGGTTGTACACCAGGTCGTAGGCCAGATGCCCGGGGGTCCAATATTCCTGCGGCAAGGGAGAGTCAGCCTGGGCCTTGCCGGCCATGCCCATGGGCGTGGTGTTCACCACCAGATGCGCTTCCACTCCGTGGCGGCGCTCCCATCCCACAGCGTGCGCTCCAAACTGCGCGGCAAGTGCTGTCGCCCGTTCGACGTTCCGGTTGGCCACTGTGACGTTGCGCACCCCGATGTCAAAGAGTCCGGCCAGCACCGCCTTGGCCGCGCCGCCCGCTCCCAGGACCAGGGCCGATGCGGGAATATGCTCGCGTTCAAGCAGCGGGGACACGAATCCGGCCACATCCGTATTGTGGCCGACAAGGGCGTGGTCCTCCCAGACCAGGGTGTTTACCGCTCCGGTCTGGGTGGCAAGCGGCGACACCGAGTCCAGCAGGGGAATCACAGCCTCCTTGTGGGGGATGGTGACCGAGAGTCCTGAAACGGGCAGGGTGCGCACCGCTTGGATGATAGCCTCAAGGCGTTCGGGCGGTGTGGGGAAGGCCACGTAGGAAGCCTTGATCCCCATGCGGGTGAACCCCCAATTGTGCAGAAGCGGGGACATGGTGTGCCCCAGCGGATGGCCGATGATGCCGAAGACGCGCTCGGGAATCAGGGGAGAATCTTTCAAAGGAGACGTCTCGGTGGAGGCTGTCATGGGTTCCCTTTGGACCCCGCGTGGGCGGTCTGAAAACGAAAGGGGCCTCGCGGCCCCTGTTAAGTCAAATCGAGTCGTAGCCGGCCTGCAGGGCCTCGGCGTTCTTTGGGATCATGTGGCTGTAGTGCCCCGGTATAACGTGGGACAGGGCCTCCTTGATCCTTTCCAAGGGCAACACCCCGGTGGCCTTGGCGTAGGCGCCCAGAGCCACCATGTTCACCATGCGGGAGTTGCCCACCTTCTCGGCGATCTCGTTGCAGGCAACGGAGTAGGCCTTCACGCGAGGCGTGTCGGCCAGGGACGGATCGCACAGGGATGAGTTGATAACCATGATCCCGCCATCCACCAGGAGCGGCTGGAACTTCTCCAGGCTCGGCCGGTTCAGGGCTATGACCCCCTGGGGGCTCCTGATGATGGGAGAACCGATGTCCTCGTCCGAGAGGACCACGGTGCAGTTGGCCGTGCCGCCACGCATCTCCGGGCCGTACACCGGCATGAAGGTGACGTGAAGGCCATGCTCCATGGCTGCCTGGGCCAGCAGCGTTCCGGCCAGGACCACGCCCTGGCCGCCGAATCCGGCGACGATCACATCGGCGTACATCAGCAGGCTCCGGAGGTTTTGAGGTCCTTGAAAACACCCAGGGGAAAGCAGGGGATAAGCTCGTTCTCTATGCGTTCGTTGGCCTGGACAGGGGTCATCTTCCAGTTGGTTGGGCAGGTGGCCAGCATCTCCACGAAGCCCATGCCCCGGTTCTGCAGCTGAGCTTCGAAGGCATGACGCACGGCTTTCTTGGCCTGGGCGATGTGCTTGACAGAGTTGAGCGCCACCCGGGTGGAATAGACCACTCCGGGCAGGGAAGCCATGATTTCGGCCATGTGTATGGGCGAACCCTCGGTGGAGGAGCACCGTCCTGAAGGACAGGTGGTGGTCTTCTGGCCGATAAGCGTGGTTGGGGCCATCTGGCCTCCGGTCATGCCGTAGCAGGTGTTGTTCACGAAGATGATGGTGATGCGCTCGCCCCGGTTGGCAGCGTGCATGATCTCGGCCATGCCGATGGAGGCCAGGTCGCCGTCGCCCTGGTAGGTGAAGACCACCTTGTCCGGGGATACGCGCTTCAAACCCGTGGCCGTGGCCGGAGCCCGCCCGTGGGCTGCCTCCACCGCGTCAAAGAGCAGATAGTTGTAGAGCAGCACCGAGCAGCCCACGGAGGTGACCATGAGGGTGTTGTCTGCCAGGCCCTGGGAGTCCAGGTATTCGGCTACGATCCGGTGGGCTACTCCGTGCTGGCACCCGGGACAATAGTGGGTGGGAACGTCGGCCACGGACGGGGTGCGCTCAAAAACGATAGATTCGTTCATAGGGTTTCTCCCGCGCAGGCGCGTTCGATGCCATCTTCGAAATAGTCCGGGGTCGGGATGGTGCCGGACAGGGCGCCGAAGAAGTCGGAATCCGAGTGGCCGCGTACGGCCAGACGCACGTCGTCCACCATCTGGCCCAGGTTGTGCTCGATGGTAAGGAAGCGCTTGCCGGAATAGGCCAGGTCTCTGAGCTCCTGATCCGGGAACGGGTACAGGGTGATTGGCCGGAACAGGCCAACCTTGCGTCCTCTGGCTCTGAGCTTGCGGACGGCTGATTTGACGATTCGCCCGATGGAACCGAAGGAAACCACCACCAGATCGGCATCCTCGGTCATGAACTGGTCGGCCCTGGCCCGGGAGCGCATGTCCAGGTACTTGGCGGCCAGACGCCGGTTCACATCGGCCAGCATGCCTTCGGCCAGATACAGGGACCTGAGGATACGCTGCTTGCGGCCTTTGGCCCCGTCGAGCCTCCAGTCGGCGGCTTCGTTGGGATCGGCCGGACGCGGTTCGCGCCGGACAAGGGGTTCCTTCATCTGTCCCAGGATAGCGTCGCCCACCACCAGGACCGGGGTGCGGTATGCGAAGGCCCAATCAAAGGCTTCACGGGTCATGTCGTAGGCCTCCTGGCAGGTGGCAGGGGCCAGGCAGGGGGTGCGGTAGTCGCCGTGTCCGCCGCCCCTGGTGGACTGGAAGTAGTCGCCCTGGGCGGTGTTGATGTCGCCAAGGCCAGGGCCGCCGCGCATCATGTTCACGATGACGCATGGGATCTCGCTGCCCGCCATGTAGGAGATGGCCTCCTGCATGAGCGAAATGCCCGGGCCGGAAGAGGAGGTCATGGCGCGCGCGCCGGAAGCTCCCGCGCCGAGCACCATGTTGATGGCCGCCACTTCGCTCTCGGCCTGTACGAAGGCGCCGCCTGCCTTGGGCAGATGCTTGCTCATGAATTCCGGAATTTCGTTCTGGGGCGTGATGGGGTAGCCGAAGTAGCCCTTGAGCCCGGCGTCGATGGCCCCCATGGACACGGCCTCGTTGCCCTTGACGAAAATACGTCCGCCTTCCATCACGCGGCCTCCTTGCTCTTGCGAGTGCGCCAGACCACGATGGCAAGGTCCGGGCACATCTGGGCGCAGGCAGTGCACCCGGTGCAGGAAGCCAGGCGCTCGGGATCGGATTCAACCACCTTGTAGCCCTGCGCGTTCATGCGCGAAGACACGCGGATGATGTCTTCCGGACAGACGGTTGTGCACAGCAGGCACCCTTTGCAGCGTCCCTCGTCTATGACAATTCGCGACATAGGATTGGTCTCCTTGAAGGCAAACCCGGCCCGGTTAGCGGATGAGCATGGCGTCGCCGTATGAGAAAAACCGGTAACGCTCACGCACGGCATGGGCGTAAGCTTGAGAAATAACAGCCCCTCCGGCCAGGGCGGCAACCATAATCACAAGCGACGAGCCGGGCAAATGAAAATTGGTGAGCATCCCGTCCAGGACGGCGAACGGGCGTCCGGGGCGGATGAAGATGTCGGTCCAGCCGGTGAAGGCCCCGATGCGGCCAGTTGCCGCGTACGCCCCTTCCAGGGCACGGGCCGAGGTGGTGCCCACCGCGAACACCGGGCGCCCTTCTGCCTTGGCCTGGGCAACGGCCAGGGCGGTCTCTTCGGGTACCTCAACGTATTCAGCGTGCATCCGGTGTTCGCGGATGTCCTTGGCGCGAACAGGGCTGAATGTACCATATCCGACGTGCAGGCTCACTTCGGCCCATCCGAACCCTTTGGAAGCGAGGGTTTGGCGAAGTTCTGGGGTGAAGTGCAGCCCGGCCGTGGGGGCGGCCACGGACCCCTGTTTGTCGTCCCTGGCATGAAGGGTCTGGTAGCGCGAGCGGTCGTCCGCGCCATCGGGGCGGCGGATGTAGGGAGGTAGGGGCATGTGACCGATGCGTTCGAATATGGCCTTGAGGCTTCCCTGCCATCGAAGAGTCACCCGGCTGCGGCCGAACTCGCCACGTTCAAGGACGGTAAGCTCCAGCTCATCGCAGAACGTTATGCGCTCTCCCGGCTTGGGTTTCTTGGAGGCGCGTAAAAGGCCTTCTGCCTGGGCCTCTCTCCAAACATCTGATTCTTCGTGGGAAAGCTCCGCCCGGCCTGGGGGCTCGATGAGCGGCAAGGGCGTGAGCAGCAGAAACTCTACGGCTCCCCCTGTTTGCTTGCGCGTCAGTAGCCTCGCGGGAAGCACCTTGGAGTTGTTGGCCACAAGCAAGGCTCCCGGAGGCAACAACTCGGGCAGATCCGTGAAGGAGGCATCCCGTACAACGCAGCGATTTTTCTCCACCACGAGAAGGCGCGAGGCGTCCCGCGTGTCTGCGGGCGCCTGCGCGATCAGCTCGTCGGGGAGCTCGAAGCAGTAGGAGTCGAGAGAGTTTTCGTCTGGCAATGGACTAGCGGCACACACCGAAGCGCACGATCCAGTAGATGGCGGCGATGCCGTCCTTCCAGCCGATTTTTTTGCCTTCGTCGTAGGTGCGGCCATAATAGGAAACTGGCACCTCGTAGACCCTGGCCTTCAATTTGGCCACCTTGGCGGTCAGTTCCGGCTCGATGCCGAAACGGTCGCAAACGATATCTATTCGGTCGAGAAGATCCTTGCGGAAGACCTTGTAGCAGACTTCCATGTCCGTGAGGTTAAGCCCGGTGAAGATGTTGGACAAAAGGGTGAGGAACCGGTTGGCCAGGTAGTGCCAGAAGTAGAGCACCCGGTGCGTGCCGCCCAGGAAGCGCGAGCCGAACACCGCGTCGGCCCGGCCGGAAAAGATCGGTGCCAGCAGGGCAGGGTAGTCGCCCGGATCGTACTCCATGTCTGCGTCCTGGATAAGGATCACATCCTTGGTGGCGACCGCGAAGCCTGTTCTCAGCGCGGCTCCCTTGCCCTTGTTGAAGGGATGGAAGTGCACGAGGACCTTGTCCCGGCCTTGCAGGGACGTAAGGATGTCCCGGGTGCCGTCGGTGGAGAAGTCGTCCACCAGCACCACCTCGTCCACGTCGGGCTGGGAAAGCACGAGGTCCAGTATGTCCAGAATGGTGGCTTTTTCGTTGTAGACCGGGATCACCACGGAGAGAGTCATGCGGGTATCGCTCATGAGGCGAAGTCTATGGGTGAATCTTAGCCCCTCGTCAAGCTCGGCGCGTCGCCTGGTCTTTGCCAACGCCATGCGGTCATGCTACACACTGCATATCACTAGAGTATTCCCGGAGCTTCCCCATGAGCCAAAGCGGTCACCCCTCCTCTGTAAAAAACCTCGTTATCGCCATACTGCTCTTGATCGTCGGGATTCAGGGGTATTTTCTTCTGAAAAGCCCTGAAGTGACGAAGCAGGAACAAGCTTCGAGTCAGACTAGCACCCCAGCATCGGGGCAGAAGGCTCAGGCGCCGGAAAAGGGCCAATCCGCGAATTCCGGAGCGGTGGAAGCGGTTTCCTTCCAGCAGCGGCGGGACGAGGTTTTCATCGCCTTCAACAAGCCCGTTGGCGAGGAAGAATCCTCCGGTGACATTTCCAACCCGCCCTTCGACATCGACCCGCCGGTGCCCGGACAGTGGAACTGGATGGGACCTTACGTGCTCAAGTTCAAGCCGTCCGGCAAGAACGCCTTCGACCGATCCACCACGTACACCTTCACGGCCAGGTCCGAGCGGTTCCTGCCCAAGGGCGAAACACTTGCAGGACGCACGGTATTTGACATCAAGGGATACGGTTTGCGCGTTTACGAATGGAACGTCGAGCTGGACCCGGTATCCGGAAAGCCTGGGCAGTACTCCATCGTTTGGACGCTTCGTTTCAACGGAATGGTCAAGCCCAAGGACGTCCTGCAGGGTTTCAAATTGATCGACCCCAAGCTCGGGGACGCGTCGCCGGTGGCGTTGACAGCGAGCCAGGAAGACGAAGAGGGCTCGAGCTCGCTCAAGCTGGTGAGCGCCCCGGTGGTGGGCGAGGCCAAGGCGCGGACGTTCACCCTGCTTGGCGATAAGGACAAGATCGTCTCCATGGAAGGGTCCAAGCTCGAGCAGACTATCGTCCTGTCCGTTCCAGTGGTCCATTCCATGGCGCTGGAAGCCTTTGCTCCCAAGAAGCAGGAGCGGGAATCGCAGGCTTGGCTGTTCACCTTCTCAGCCAAGACCGATCCGGAGGAGTTCAAGCGGCGCGTGATGATCGAACCGGCCGTGGAGAATCTTTCGATCAGCTCAGAGTCAGGCGCGGGTATTCTGGTTTCCGGCGGATTCAAGCCCGGGGCTGCCTATTCGGTCACCTTGCCCAAGGGGCTCACGGCATTAAGCGGCGCAGCCCTGGAAAAGGACGCCAAATTCAGCCTCAAGATCCCTGATCTCGCGCCCTCGGCCAAGTTCGCCCAACAGGGCATGTATCTGCCCCGCAGCGGCTCGCGCAACGTGGCCGTGGAATCGGTGAACGTCAAAGCCGCTCAAGTTCAGATCGAAAGGGTGTACCGTAACAACATCTTCTTCGCCCTCAACTATTACGACTACTCGTTCTACAACGACGAAGGCTATCCCGAAGAGGTCCTGCCCTACCTGGGAGACACCCTGGACAACTTCAGCATGCCGCTGAAAGCCCCTCGCAATCTTCCTCAGGTGACCCCCCTGAACGTGGAGGAGCACGTCAAAGGCCAGGAGCCTGGCCTGTATAAGATCACGGTTTCAGCCGAGGGACGTAGCGGTCCCGGCGGGCAGAAATGGATGCTGGTCACGGACCTGGGAATCGCAGCCAAGCTGGGCCACGACGACCTTCTGGTCTGGGTTGCATCTTATAAAGATGCGTCTCCGGTGGCCGGGGCCCGGGTGAAGGTGGTCTCCACCAAGAACCAGGTTCTCTTCCAGGGCGTCACCGACGCCCGGGGCGTCTGGCGTGCCACGGGCCTCGCGGACCTGCCCGAGGACAAGCAGCTCTTCATGGTCACTGTGGAAAAGGACACCGACTACGCCTTCATGCAGTTCGAACGCTTAAAGACCGACATGACCGGGTATGACATCTCGGGAGTGGAAGTGGCCCAGGCCGGATACCAGGCCTTCCTCTGGGGTGAGCGCGACATCTACCGCCCCGGAGAGACCGTATCCGGGGCCGTGGCGGTGCGGGACACCAAACTGGCCACCCCTCCGCCCATGCCTGTCAAGCTTCGCTGGACGGATCCCCAGGGGCGGGAACTGGCCGTGGAGAACGTGAAGACCGACACCCAGGGAATGGCGCTTTTCAGCCGGACCATCCCGGTGCATCAGTTGACCGGGCCGTATATTCTCGAGGCTCTGGCCGGTGACGAACCAATCGGCCAATACCGGTTCGAAGTGGAAGACTTCAAGCCGGACCGCATCTCCACCGAGGTCAAGCCGGAAACGGAGAGGGCCTCGCCGGGCAAGGATCTGGCCTACGCTGTGGAGGGGCGCTACCTCTTCGGTGCTCCGGCTGCCGGGCTCGCTGTGGAGACCCAGGTGAGCCTGACCCCGGCGCCGTTCACTCCCAAGGGATACGAAGCCTACGTGTTCGGCGATCCCGAACGGACTTTTGATCCCATCACCATGCCCCGAGAGAACGGCTCGCTGGACGACGAAGGCCGGGCGACGTTCAAGGCTGCCATCCCCGAAGGGCTTAAGCCTCCGGCGGCGCTGGTGGCGGTGATATCCGGGCGGGTGAGCGAAGCAGGTGGGCGTGGTGTGGCAGCCAGGGTGAAGATGCTGGTGGACGCCTATCCGCGCTATCCTGGCATAAAGAAACTTGGTGAATCCGGTCTCAAACCGGGCCAGCCCCAGGTGTTCGAGTATGTGGTGGTGGACGGACTGGGCCAGGAGGCGCAGGCGACCACTCTGGTGGCGGAACTCTACGAAGATCGCTGGCAGACCGTGCTCAGGCGTTCCGATGACGGCCAGGGATTCAAGTACGAGACCAAGCGAGACGCCAAACTGGTGGAGCGCCGGGAGATAGCCAATGCCGGGTCCAAGGGGCAGGTGAGCCTGACACCGCCCAAATTCGGCAGTTACCGTCTGGTGCTCAAGGAGCCGGCAACCGGTGCGGCCGCACAGCTCGGCTTCTGGGCCGAGGGACAGGGGTACAACCCCTGGGCCATGGAAAACGCGGCCAAACTGGAATTCGTCTCGGCCAAGGCCGACTATCTGCCTGGCGAAACGGCCAAGCTCCAGGTCAGGGCGCCATTTCCCGGCAAGCTGCTGCTCACCGTGGAGTCGACCGGCGTCCAGGACGTGATCCTGGTGGACCTGCCGGCCAATACCGGCGAGGTGAGCGTACCCATCAAGGCGGGCTACAGCCCCAACGTGTATGTAACGGGCGTTCTGGTCCGAAAGGGCGCGGACGTGCGCCCCGGTGAAACCGGGCGCGCTTTCGGCTCAATCTCTGTTGGCGTCGGCCGCGAGGCCGGGCGCCAGAAGGTGGCCATTCTCGCGCCAGAGCAGATACGCCCCAAAACACCTCTGACCATCATCGCCCAGGCTGATCCCGGGGCCGTGGTGACCCTGTCCGCCGTTGACGAAGGCATCCTGCAGCTCATCGCCCAGAAGACCCCGGACCCCTGGGCGTCGTTCTACGCCAAGCGCGGCCTGGAAGTATCCTCCTTCGACACCTGGGCCATGCTCCTGCCGGAAGTGAAATCCCAGGTCGCCAAGTCTCCGGCGGGCGGCGATGACTGGAGCCGCTATCTGCGAACCGAATCACCCCAGGGCGACAAGTCCGTGGCCTTCTGGTCCGGTCCGCTCAAGGCTGATGCGCGCGGTCGGGTGCAGTGGACCATCGACGTTCCGCAATTCCAGGGCGCGCTCCGGGTGATGGCCGTGGCTGTCAGTGGTAACCGCTTCGGCTCGTCCCAGCACATAACACGGGTGCGCAGTCCGCTGGTGCTCCTGCCGACGTTCCCGCGCTTCGCCCAGACCGGTGAGACCATGCGTCTGCCCATGACCATACGAAACGACACCGGTTCCGACGGATCATTCAGTATACGGCTTGAGGCATCCGGTGCCATGGCTGTTGCCAAGGTTCCTGAACCCGTGGCCATCCCCAAGGGCAAGGAACGGACCGTGTTCGTGGCGGTGAAGACCAGCTCGACTGAGGGAGTGGCTACGCTCTCGGTTGCGGCATCGGGTAACAGCGAGACAACGGACGCACGCACAGAGTTGTTCGTGCGCTCTCCCCTGCCGGCGGTCAGCAGCATACTCGATGGTGCAAACCAAGGCCAGGAAGTGGACTTCCCGGCCGCAAGCGCCCAGGGTCTCTTGCCTGGGACCGTTACCAGGGACCTGCGCATTGGGCGCTTCCCGCTGGTGCGCTACTCGGGCAAGCTCGACGCGCTTCTGGGCTACCCGTACGGCTGCATGGAACAGACCGTGTCCAAATCCTTCCCGCTTCTGTACTTCGCCAATCTGGCCCGGGAGCTTGAACCAGAGGCCCTGGCCAAGTCCTCTCCCGAGGCCCAGGCCCAGGCCGGAGTGAGCCGGGCCCTTTCCATGCAGCTGCCTTCGGGCGGTTTCGGCATGTGGCCGGGCAGTTCCACGGAACAGGAGTGGGCCTCGGTGTATGCCTCGCACTTCCTGTTGGAGGCCTCGAAGGCCGGGTACCAAGTGCCGGGCAAGATGCTTGAGCAGGCTCTGGCCTGGATCGCGGACGCGGTGAAGGCCGAACACAAGGGCGGAGGTCTTAAGACCCAGGCCTACGGACTCTACGTGATCGCCAGGGCCGGAAAGCCAGACCGGGGCATGATGGATCATATGCGCGACAAATTGGCCGGGCAGCTCACGGCGGACGCCAAGGCCCTTCTGGGCGCGGCCTATGTGGCCGCCGGAAACGCCAAGGGAGGCGAACGGCTGCTGACTGGTCTCGGGGAACCGGTCCCGGCACCACGCCAGGACGACATCTTTGATTCGACCTTGCGTTCCCAGGCCTTGAAACTTGCGGCACTTGCCGATGCTGACCCTGCCGGCCAGGAAACGGCCAAGACCGCCAGGGAACTTACGAGGCTACTGGATTCCGCTAAGTTCTGCTCCACCCAGGAATCCGGCATGGCGTTCATGGCCCTGGGCAAGCTCTTCGCCAGGCAGCAGGCCTCGCCGGCATGCGGCGGCCAGGTGGTCTCAGACAGCAAGCCCCTGGCCCGTTTCGACACAGCCAAAACCCTGGCTCTCAAGGGAATAAAGGACCAGGGCGGGCTGCGCCTGTCGCTGGATCAGGGTTGTCAGCCCGGTTCGCTGTTCTACACCTTGGACACCCGTGGCGTGCCTGAGCTTGCCAGCTACAAGCCTTTTGCCCAGGGAATAGATGTTAAACGTGAGTATTTGAGCCGCGACGGCAAACCCCTGGACATGGCCAAACTGCCCCAAGGTTCGGTGGTGGTCGTGAAGACCAGCGTCCGGTCCACCTCCGGGCAACTGGCGCATGTGGTGGTGTCGCAACTTATACCTTCGGGGCTCGAGGTGGAGAACCCTCGCCTGGCCACCACGGACCGCCTGCCCTGGATGGCGGATGAGCCCGCTGCCACCACCTACGCGGACTTCCGCGCGGACAGGGTCAACGTGTTTTTGGACCTGCCCGAGAACAAGACCGTGGACATCTACACACTCTGCCGGGCTGTGATACCGGGCAACTACGCCCTGCCGCCGGTTCAGGCCGAGGCCATGTACTATCCCGAGATAAAGGCCTCGACCGGGCTTGGAACCCTCGCCGTGGAGGGCGGGGGCGAGTAAGGAGACGGCGGCTTGTCGCGTGATATTCGGCCCGGCCTCTCCGCTGACCATGAGGGAGGGGCCGGGTCTGTTTCCCTTAAGCCCCTTGGTTTTGGAGGCAAGCTCCAGCCGGAAGGGAGGCAATCGCACTCCAAGGCCAAGAGAATCATGACGCGTCTGTGCGGCGCGGCGTGTCTGGCGGTCTGTGCGTCAGCGGGCGTCTTTTTCCTGTTGGACCGGCTGTATCCCTTCCCTGTGGAGCGTCTGTCGCCACCCCATGCCACTGTGGTAACTGGTTCCAAGGGCGAACCAATCCGCTTCTTTCTGGCCAGGGACCAATACTGGCGCTTTCCAGCGAATCTTACGGATATAGCCGACATCTACCTTGATGCTGTGCTGGCCAGCGAGGACCGGCATTTCTTCAGCCATCCCGGGGTGAATGTTTTTTCGCTTATCAAGGCGGCGGCGGCCAACGTGGCTGCCGGCAGGATCGTCCGGGGCGGTTCCACCATCACCATGCAGACGGCCCGTTTGGCCGAACCCAAGGCCCGCACCTTCACCTCCAAGGCAATCGAGTGCTTCAGGGCGTTGCAGCTCGAGCTGCGCTATTCCAAGCGGGAGATTCTCTGTTTTTACGTCAATCTGGCCCCGTTCGGGGGCAACATAGTGGGAGTGGGCGCTGCCAGCTGGTTCTACTTCGGCAAGTCGCCTGACAAGCTCTCCCTGGGAGAATCGGCATTGCTTGCCGCCATCCCCCGTTCTCCACGCCGCTTCCAGCCGGTACGCCATCCCCAGGAAGCGCGTCAGGCCCGGGCTGGGGTGCTCGCGGCCATGGTTTCTTCCAAGGCTGCAACCAGGGAACAGGCTCTGGAAGCTGCGGGCCAGCCCTTGCCCGAAAAATTCATGCGTCCTCCGCTGGTGGCGCCACACCTGGCTCAGATGGCTTTGGCTCAGGTTGGGCGCGCCCCATATGTCCGCACCACCGTGGACTCTCGCATTCAGGAGTTGGCCCGGCAGGCGGCCCGGTCCCGGCTGGTGGAACTGCGAACCCAGGGAGTCGGGAACGCGGCCGTGGTTGTACTGGACGTGAAGACCCGGGACGTACTGGCCCTGGTGGGTTCAGTTGATTTCCTGGACGAATCGCGCCGGGGCAAGGTGAACGCGGCCACAGCCCCCCGTTCTCCAGGCTCGGCGCTCAAGCCCTTCCTGTACGCCCTGGCGTTCCAGGACGGTTTGGTCGCCCCGGAGAGCCTTCTCCTGGACATTCCGATTACCCTGGGTGCCTACGATCCGCACAACTACGACGGCTCATACCGGGGCCGTGTGGAGGCCCAGGAAGCGCTCATATATTCCTTCAACACGCCGGCAGTGCGTCTATTGGCCCAGGCTGGACCGGATCGGTTCCACAAGCTGCTCCTGGACGGAGGTCTCAAGAGCCTGAGCAAGCCAACAACCCATTACGGCCTCTCCCTCATATTGGGAGGAGGCGAAGTGAGCCTTCTGGATCTGACCAACCTGTACGCCACCGTGGCGCGCGGAGGCATGCACGGTCCATCCTCGATTTTAGACCGCATCCGTGGCGGGGAGAGACGGCTACTTTCGCCTGAATCGTGCGCCTTGGTCACGGACATTCTTTCACGTCTGGAGCGCCCGGATCTGCCGGGCGGGGCGGATCGGGCCTCGGGCTTGCCCGTGGTGGCCTGGAAGACAGGCACCTCCTTTGGCCACCGCGACGCCTTTGCCGTGGGATTCTCGGCCCGCTATGCAGTGGGGGTCTGGGCTGGCAACGTGGACGGCAAACCGGTGAAGGGGATCTCCGGGGCCCGCCAAGCCGCACCGCTTCTTTTCGACATCTTCAGGGCCATAGAGCCGGATGGTTCTGGCTTGCCGCGTACAGAGGGGCTCAACTTGGCTGAAACGCAGGTGTGCGCCCTGTCCAGACAGCTGCCGGGTCCGGACTGCCACCAACGAGTGAAGATGACTGTGATACCCGGGGTGACGGTGATTGGGGAGTGCGCGGTGCACAAGCGCATACTGGTGGACGCGGTCACCGGCCGGCGAGTGGCCGGGGCGTGTCTGGACGGGCGCAAGGTCCGCCAGGAAACGGTCATCGAATATCCAGCGGAACTCACCGCCTGGTGGCGCCTGGGGGGGATGCCCGTGCCGGAGATGCCGGAACCAAGCCCGGATTGTCCGGAAGCTATGGCTGGTATGGGGCCACGCATCACCTCTCCCAAGGCTCAGGCGGTCTATAAGCTTCGTCCGGGCAGCCCGGACCAGTTCCAGCGGGTTGGGATTGCGGCTCAGGCCGGGCAGGACGCGGGCGAGCTGCACTGGTTTCAGGACGGGGTTCTTGTGGCTTCCAAGGAGGCTGGGGAGCCGTACTTCCTGGAACTTACGCCGGGGCAGCACCGGCTTATGGTGGTGGACAGCCGGGGACGTTCGGATTCAATCCGATACATGGTGGAATAAAAGAGCAGACGAAAATTGGTGCTGATATCGCATGGAAATGCCAATATTTCAAAGACGTTTGGCTCACTGACAATCAAGGTCGTCTGTCTATAAATCTGAATCTACAGAATTTTTTAGATTGGCATCGAGGTTGCCTGTGGAAAGCGCTCCATTCGGGGCGATAATTTTTTGGAGGATGTCCATGCCATTTCGTTTGCTTCTGTTCCTTGCCTTCTTGTTTCTTGCCTGCGTCAGCGCCATCCCCGCCAACAGTCAGCCCTTCGTGTCCGTCCGGGAGGACTGGGGTCGCAATTTTCAGGCGGCCGGGGTGGACGGGACTCTGGTGCTCATGAAGCAAGGGGCCGGCAAAATGGAGGTTTACAATACAGCCCGGGCACGCACAGGGTATTTGCCAGCGTCCACCTTCAAGATACTGAACAGCCTGATTGCCTTGGAACCGGGGTGGCCACCGGGCCGGAAACCGTTTTTCCCTGGGATGGCAAGCAGCGCTCTTTGGCCGCCTGGAACAAGGACCTCACTTTGAGCGAAGCCTTTGCGGCTTCCAGCGTGCCTGTTTACCAGCACATCGCCAGGGCGTTGGGCAAGGAGCGGATGGCACACTACGTTGAGGCGGCGAAGTACGGCAATGCGGACATAGGCATTGAAGTGGACACGTTCTGGCTGGAGGGGAATCTCCGGATTAGCGCGATGGAGCAGGTCGATTTTCTGCAGCGTCTTTATGAGGAGCGGCTGCCGTTCTCAAAGAAGTCCATGGACGTGGTGAAGGAGATGATGGCCCAGGACAAAGGGCAGGACTGGGTCATCAGGTCCAAGACCGGCTGGGCGGCCAGGGTCGAGCCTAACGTTGGTTGGTGGGTTGGGTGGCTTGAGCGCAAGGGCGAGGCGTGGTTCTTCGCATTGAACATCGACATGGCTGGTCCCGAGCAGGCCAAGGCCCGCAAGGACGTGATGATGGCGGTGCTTAAGGGGGAGGGGCTTCTGCCGTAGCACTCAGGGCGAGCCTGACGCTTTCGACAAGCTACGGAGTGAGCCTGTCGGCATGTAATACGAAAAGCCCGAGCGAATCGATTCACCCGGGCTTGAAAAAAACGTCCGTTTTGCCAGCTTAAGAAGCCTGGGCCAGGTTGCGGCTGCGCTTCTTCAGGCGGTTCACCTTGCGGCGGATGATGTCCTTTTCCTTGCGGGAGGTGCCTTCGGCGGCCTTCTTGGCGCGCAGCTCCTTCATCTGAGCCTTCATGGTCAGAATCTGAGCCTTGTAGGGGCTCACGCTGTCCTTTTCCTCTGTGATGCCCAGAACTTCCTTGATCGCGGCGACCAGCTGGTCTTTGTCCATGCCGGAAGCGCCCTGAATCATGGGGAGCTGGTTGATGACAAGATCGCGCAGTTCCTTGGCGGTCATCTTGTCCAGGGGCTTTTTCAGTTCGATAGTGATCTCTTCGGCCATTGTGTCCGCCTCCAAAGGGGAATTGATATCACCTGCCGGGGCCAAACTGGCGGATGTAGGCCGCATACGAGCGCCCCACGGCGGTGTTCGGGTCCAGGTTCAGGCCACCCAGGCTGGCTATCCGCGGCGGTGGGGGCCGCCAATACGTGGGGGCCTCGCCGGTCGTGGTGTCCAGTGGGGTTTTGCCCTGTAGCAGATCGAATTGGACCTTGTCAAAGACTTGTTGGCCGAGAAAGGCATTGACCTGTTCCAGCACGAGCGGGGCGTCGTAATGGCTTTCCTGCATGGCGATGGGGTCGTCCACGGCCAAGAGCAGCGTGCTGCGGCGATGGCCCATAGGGTGGGCATAGGGGGCGATGTCGCCCAGAAGCTCGCGCCAGCGAGGCCACAACATGGCCAGGCGAAAGCCCATGGCCGCGTCAGATCGGCTGGCGAAGCCTATGATCAACTCGCCCAGGGGCCGCATCAGAGTCTGGCCTTTTCCGCAATGTCCAGGAGCATATCATCCAAAGTGGCGTCAATGGGCAGAATGAAATGGGAGGCGCTCATGAAGTGGGGCTCGAGGCGAACAATGGATTCAGCCAGCTCGTCCAGCCTGGAGGGGGCTCCCAACCGCTCGGCCAGGAGGGGGGCCAGGCTCATGAGATAGAACACCTTGCCCGAGGCGCGAAGAGACGAAAGGATATCCGGGTCGTTCAGGTCTTTTCCGGTGACGGCAACGGCCTGGTTCGATCCCGCCAGGATGCTCCCAAGAGCTTCAGAGTTATCGGCCTCGGCCAGGGTGAGGCCAAGGCGTTCGGCGCTAAGCCGGGCCAGTGTCCTTCGCCCACTGCCCTCCATGCCGATGAAGAAGAGGTTGCCCGAAGCTCCGCCAATGGGTGCGTGGGCCACATCGTGGCTGAAGGTCAGGGATTTGTCCTCTTCCAGTACGTCGTAGCGTTCACGGATGACCACTTTGGGCTGCATGGGGAAGAACTAGACGGTTTGGCGGAAAAGTCAAAGCTGAGGGTCGGGCGCCCGGGAGTCACCTTGTGAGAGTGGAAAGTCAGAAACAAGACTCGAAGTGACGGTTGCGATGCTTAATCAGTCGAGAGCGCGCGGGAATAGAAGACGAAAACACGGGGTCGCATCTGGCAGCGCTGTCAGCGCCAAACAGTCTGAGTGCACAAATAAAAAGGGGGGCAAATGCCCCCCTTTGGTAGCTTGTAGCAATAAACTAGATCTTCAGCGCGGTCTTCAAGTCGGCCACGGCGTCGGTCTTTTCCCAGGTGAACTCGGGCAGCTCGCGGCCGAAGTGGCCGTAGCAGGAGGTCAGCCCGTAGATGGGGCGCTTCAGGTCCAGGCGCTTGGTGATGAAGTAGGGGCGCATGTCGAAGACGGCACGCACGGCCTGGGTCAGGGCCTCGTCCGAGAAATCGGAGGTCCCGGCGGAGCTGACCAGCACCGAGACCGGCTCGGCCACGCCGATGGCGTAGGCCAGCTGCACTTCACAGCGGTGGGCGGCTCCGGAGGCAACCACGTTCTTGGCCACATAGCGGGCGAAGTAGGCCGCGGAGCGGTCCACTTTGGAGGGGTCCTTGCCGGAGAAGGCACCGCCGCCGTGGTGTCCCATGCCGCCGTAGGTGTCCTGGATGATCTTGCGTCCGGTCAGGCCGCAGTCGCCCAGAGGACCGCCGATCACGAAACGGCCGGTGGGGTTGATGTAGATCTTGGTGTTTTTGTCCACCAGGTTCTCGGGCAGAGCCTTGTGAATGACCTCGGCCTTGATGGAGTCCACAAGGTCGTCATAGGCCACATGCTCGTCGTGCTGAGAGGAAACCACGATGTTGTCGATGCGAATGGGCTTGCCAGCCTCGTACTCGACGCAGACCTGGGTCTTGCCGTCGGGGCGAAGGAAATCGAGGATGCCTTCCTTGCGCACGTAGGCCAGGCGGCGCGACAGCTTGTGGGCGTAGTAGACAGGGGCGGGCATGAGGGTGTCGGTCTCGTTGACCGCGAAGCCGAACATCATGCCCTGGTCGCCAGCGCCCTGCTCTTCGGGCTTGGTCCGGTCAACGCCCTGGGCGATGTCCGCGGACTGCTTGTCCACGGAGGAAATGACGGCGCAGGTCTCCCAGTCGAAACCCATCTGCGAGCTGTTGTAGCCTACGTTCTTCACGGTCTCGCGCACGATGCCGGCGAAATCGGCGAAGGCGGAGGTGGTGATCTCACCGGCGATGAAGGCCAGACCCGTGGTGACCAGGGTTTCGCAGGCAACGCGGGCATTGGGATCCTGCTTGAAGATGGCGTCCAGGACGGCGTCGGAAATCTGGTCCGCGACCTTGTCGGGGTGTCCCTCGGTGACGGATTCGGAAGTGAAGAGATACTTGCCTTTAGAAGCAGCGACCATGAAGGTTCCTCCCAGGGAAGAAAATTCGCCGATCCGGCGATTGATGCAAATGCGATTTGCGGCCGATAAAGGCCGCTAGGCCATGTGTCACAAGTCGGGAAGGGTTGTCAAACACCGACTCCTGGTTTTTGTAAGCCGCGGCATGCGGATTCGCGGCTGGAATTGTATAAACAACACATTTCGTAGTCTGTGAGCCTCAAACAGCCGCAGGTCATTTCCGGGAGGTGAAGCCAGTTAGCCCAAAAGCATGTTGTCGATGAGCCTGGCTTTTGGGAACTGCACCGCCACAGCCAGCAGGGCCGGGCCGCTCACGTCGCCCACGGGCTGAGTGGTCTCGGGGTGGACGCATTCGATATAGTCCACGCTCGCGTCGGGGATGTTCTTCCGGAAATAATCGGACACGGCCGCCAGGACTTTATGGGGCGATCGTTCGCCTGCGGTTACCATGTCGCGGGCCAAGAGCAGCCCCTTGTGGATGTGCGGAGCCTGGGCCCGCTCCCCTGGCGAAAGATAGATGTTGCGCGAGCTCATGGCCAATCCGTCCGGCTCCCGGTGGATGGGGAGTCCTTCGATGGCCACGGGGATGTCCAGGTCGCGGACCATGCGCCGGATCACGGCCAGTTGTTGCCAGTCCTTTTGGCCAAAAACCGCAACGGTGGGCATGGAGAGCATGAGGAGCTTGGTGACAACCACGGCCACTCCGTCGAAATGTCCGGGCCGTGAGCGTCCGCACAGCCCGCCCGTCAACCCGGAAACGCGCACGGAGGTGGCGAATCCGTCAGGATACATGTCGCCGGGCTCGGGCATAAACAGCACATCCGCTCCGGCCGCTTCGGCCTTGGCTGCGTCGCCCTTGGGGTCGCGGGGATAGCGGGCCAGGTCCTCGTTTGGGCCGAACTGGGTGGGATTGACGAAGATGCTCACCGCGAGTTTCTGCGCGTTGGAACGTCCCCATTCCATGAGGGAAAGATGGCCCTGGTGGAGCGAACCCATGGTGGGCACGAAGGAGCTTGTTATTGCCTGGGCGCGCCAGGACCAGCACAAGGATTGGAATTCTTTGGGAGAAGTGATGATTTGCATGGTATTCCCGTACAAAAGTAGTGAAAGGCTTTCTACCCCGCGGGTCCTGGACTGTCTATCCCAGCAGTTTTACCAGCCGGTGTTTCTGCTCCAACTCGAACTCGCTTGTGATGTTCGGACGGTACTCGTCGAAGGCGGTCTTGGGCTTGAGCCAGGAGTCGAGCCCGGCTGAGCGGACGGATTTCATCGCGTCCTGCCATGCCGGAACAAGCCCGTCAGGGTACTCCCACAGCGTGGTTTTGGCCCGGTCCGTGTCGGCGTAGAGCGACTTCCAGAAGCTGTCCAGGTTGGTCCACAATTGTCCTTGTTTGCCTGCCGAGGAAACCCCCAGCCAACCCAGGTTCTGCTTCTGGGCTGCCAGAGGCGCTTCCAGTTTCGCGCCGAGCGAATGGTCCAACATGTCGGAATTGTTGCTGAGATATTTTGCCAGACCGTTCCAGGCATCCGTTATCCTGCCCCATCCCTTTTCCACCTCGTCCATGCCCGAGGTGACGGAAAGCGGCAGCGTCTCTCCGAAATTCTGCTCCAGGTTCAAGAGTACCCGTCCCTGGCCCTGGCTGAAAGTGCCGTTCTCTGAGACCTGTTCGCGCCCGTTCACTATGAGCTTTCCATCCTGGCCGGGGCGTTCCCTACTGAGTATGCCAATGGAGTCCAATGCCCCGGTACGGCCATCAGAGAGGCTTACTCTCTCACCGATGCGTTGATTCTCCTGGATGAGCGCCAGGGAGACTCCCTGGTGCCAGAGGTTCTTCCCCGGAGTCACGGTGGAGGGGATGCGCTTGTCTATCGTTTTGGCGCTGAAGGAGAGCTGGGAGCCGTTTATCGAAGTGGACATGCTGTCGTAGACGTCCTGCCATGTGTCGCCGGAATTCACATTGAAACTCACGGGAGTGCCTGTGAGCTTAGTGGTGAGTCCCAACGCGTTAAGCAGCCCGCCCGAGGTGTCCGACAAGGAAAACTCCTGGCCTGCCGCTCCGGTGATGGTAAGGGACTGGCCGTCGGTGTTCACCCCAGGCTGGGTGGTGGAGGGAATCGGCCAATTCCCCACGGACGCCTCAACTCCAGGTTGCGAATAGGTGGTGGACGGTCCGGCCAAGGTCGGGCTGGACGTGTTCACCCACGAATTATGGGCGTTCACCTCGGCACCCACTGTGCGCAGCACATCACCCCAGGTCCAGCCTGTGCCTATGGTCACACTATGGGCCCGTTGCTCTCCGGCATATGTAGAGGTGAAGCTGTAGGTGCCGGCGGCCAAGGTGGTGGCCTGGGACGGATCGTAAACTTTTGAGATGTACGTGGAAGGCTGATCAGAATTGCCTACGCTGTAGGCCAGATCGTGGCGGCCCAGGGCGAGAGAGGTCGCGGCGCGCGGGTCCACGGGGGTGGAAGAGAACATGGTAGGCCGGGCCTGTTGGAGCCCTGTCACCTGGTAACCGGTTTCTTCGGCCGGGCCTATGGGGTTCCCGGCGGCCCTCAGCCGCAGCTGTGAAAGAAGCGAGCCTGAGGTGTCCTTAATGCTTAAGTCTTGGGCCGGACGATTCGGGTTCACCGAAAGGGCCAGAACCGAGCCCGTGCCTGCCATGTCCGGATTCAACTGGAAGGCGGCGTTCTGGTAGACCACGTCAGCCCTGACAGCCAGCGGTGCGGCATTGACCGCGTTTTTCACCTTGCCCAGAACGTCACCCCAGGAATCGCTCGAGGAGACGTTCACGGACAGGGCTTCGGTGTAGCCACCGTTGGAGAGATTGAACGTGTAGTCTCCGGCTGAGATGCTTGTGGGCGAGGAAGCGTCGAACCCTCCGGACACGATCTTCACTTCCGGAGTGGAGCGGGCGGCGCTGCGTACAGTGCCGCTCACCTTTCCTTGAGTCTCGGAAGATCCGGTCACCAACCGGGCCTGGAACCAGGGAGGCGGATCCGTAGGCCAGGAGAAGGAACCCAAGGCGCTTTCGAAAGCGGCGAGTTTGCGGTCGAGCCCCTCCAGTACGGGCGTGGACCAGTTGTTGCGTAACTGGCGGTTGAGGGCTTCTTCAGTCCTGCCCAATACCTCCTGCGCCGCCCAGTTCCTCTTTGCCTGGACGGTTGCCTGAAGGCCCTCGGTCTGGACCGGTTTTACCGGGTCGTTGCTCACGCGCGCCGAACTCCATCTTTTCGAGGCACAGTCCGCTTGCCGGCGCGGTTGCCGGAGCAAGGGTCCTGTCCTTCGTCGAAAGGAGTGATCGGATGGTTTGGGCATTTGCTTTACCCCTGCCCACCTCCACCAGGCAGCCCATGATATTGCGCACCATCTGCTTGAGGAACCCCTCGCCGGTAACCGCCCAGAGAGTTTCCTCAGGAGAGGGACGTTCGCGCAGGAAGATGGAGTCCACGGTGCGTATCGTCCCTTTCACGTGAGTCCCGGTGTTCTGAAAAGCTGCGAAATCATGAGTCCCCACGAATTCCTGGGACGCTTCCTCCATGGCTTCAATGTCGAGCGGACCCACGGCCCAGACGAACGGCCGGCGCTGCGGTAGCAGAAAGGTGTTCTCGTGCCAGAGACAGTATGTGTATGTCTTGGATGAGGCTGAGATGCGGGCGTGGAAATCGCGGGACACCTTTTCCACCTGGATAACGGTGATGTCTCGGGGGAGGATGGCGTTCAAGGCCCGGTGCCAGGGAAGGTGGGCCCGGGAAGCCGGTACGTCCGCGTGGGCCACCTGATGGAGCGCGTGAACCCCGGAGTCGGTGCGCGAGGCTCCATGGGCGCGTACGAAGGTCCCAGCCAGTTCGGTTAAAGCCTCTTCCAGGCAGGCCTGGACGCTGCGGCCGCGACCCTTGGCCTGTATCTGCCAGCCGGCAAAGTCCGTTCCCTGGTAGGCCAGGGTGATTTTCAGACGGACGGTGTCTTTCATGGGCCGCCATCTACACCGGGGCGGGCCGGGAGGGAAGACCATCTGGTGCGACCTGGCCGATAATACTACGAACTAGAAAATCCCCGGGCTCAACGGAGAGCCCGGGGAGAAGAGTCTTGTGGTGTTGTAGCAGGTGCGCCTGGGATAAGCGAACCCGGCGTGTCAGGGTTTCTCGGGAAGCTCTGGTCCGATCTGAAGCTTTGTAAGTTCTTCTGAAAGCTTGGCCGCCTTTTTGGCAGTGACCCCGGTGAGGATCTCGCCAGCCTGACGACCCTTCATTCCCGCCAGAATCTTGACGGCAATGGTCTCGTCCAGGGTCTCCAGCACAGATGCGGCCTGCTTTGGTTTCATGTTGGTGTACACGTCGATCAGGTGGCGCATCTTCTCTTCTTTGATGGACTTGGCTTCGCTCAGCATCCCTTTGAGTATGGTTTCCAATTCCTGGAGCTTGGCTACCCTCGCGTTCAAGTCAGCTTCCATGGTCTTCAGGGCCTGCTCCTGGCGGTCCAGGGCTTCGGCGCGAGTCTTGAGCTGCTGGATGGAAAGCACGGACTCCGGCTGAGACTGCGGCGCGGCTTTCTTCTCCGGGGCCGGAGCCGGAGCTTGTTGGGCGGCCTGGGCCGGAGTGTCTAAAATCGCGGCCTTGACCGCTTCGGCGGCCCTGCCCGGGGCCTGGGAGACCACGGTTTGCGGCTGAAGGCTGTTCGTCGTTTTGGCTTGGTTCATCGAAGGGGCAGGGGTGCCAAAACCCATGACCAAAAGAACCGCAAGCTTCGCGCCCGCCAGAATGGCGACGCCAATGGCCAGCTTAGAAAGCCGGAGCCTGGTAGCGAAGTGTTGCCATTTCGTCGAATTCAGCCTGTTCCTTGCGGTTCTCTTCTCGTTCATGACGTATGGCCTGTGTTTCCTTGAGTTTTTCTAAGAGCTTGCGTTCCTTGGCCTTCTCCACCAGCTCCAGCCTACGCGTTTGCACATCCTGGGCCAGTTGGGCCTCCCTCTGTCGGGCTTGGAACAGATCACCCGCTAGCCTGTTGGCATAATTGCGGCTCAGCCAGATGTCGGCCGCTGTCAGATCAGTGGCGTGAGCCATGCTTTCCAGGTGCTCCACCAGATTCCGGTTGATCTCCGCTATCAGTGTAATCTGCTGCTGGTGCGCCTGCTGGGCCTTGGTCAGGGCGAGCTTGGCCTGGTCTTCCAGCTGGGACCGGTAGTCGAGAACCTTCTGCAGGTTGAAGCGGAACGCTCTGGGCATGACAAGACGTGGTTAGCAACAACCGGGCCACATAGTGGGAGGGGAAGAGGCAGGGTTTCGTTGTATTCGAACGCGCGAGATTGGGAATACTCTACCTCTTCCGGGACGGAGTGGCTGAAGCCCGGATAGGCGTCTATTTGAGCTTGGTGTCGCCCTCGGACAAGTCCTCGAGGCGGTCGCGGTCGGTGATGGTGATGGTCCGGTTGTCCATGGAGATGAACCCCTGGTCTTCCAGTTTGGCCAGAGCCCTGGAAAGGGCTTCGCGCGTAGCACCCAGAAAACCGGCCAGATGGCCCTTGCTCATATCCAGCATGAACGTGTCGGCCTCCTTCTCCGAGGCCTGATGCAACAGATAGGCAGCTAAACGAGCCGGTACCTCACGCAGAGTGAGCTGGCCGATCATGGTGGACATCTGCCGCAGGCGCTGTGAAAGCGCGGCCAGCATGGCCATGGCCAGACCCGCATCGCGCTCCATCAGGCGGGTAAGTACCGATTTCTCGATATACAAAACACTACTGGGCTGGATGGCCATGGCATTGGCCGGGAATTTTGACCCCTGGAACATGGGTACTTCCGCGAAGGGCTCTCCCGGACCAAGAACATGAAGTATCTGCTCTTTGCCCTCAGGTGATGATTTGTAGATTTTCACCTGACCGGAAAGAAGCACGTAAAGACCCTTGGCATCGACCCCTTCGAAGAAAATGATCTGCCCCTTTTCGACTTTGAGAACCGCGGAGTTGTTTTCGAGAGTAGCCAGCTGTGGAGTACTCAGACTCGAAAAAAGCGGTACCGTGGCCAGGATGGTCTGGGTTGAACTGGGTTTTTGCTTCATGGGAGACGATGTTAGCGCGATTTTGACCCAAATCAAACCCCTTGGAAGCCCTGACAAGTAGGAAGTATTATGGAGTACGCCCGCTTTGTTCAGCTCTTGGGCGCGTGGAGATGTTCAATGAAGAAAACGATGATGATCCTGGTGGTTGTTCTGGGGGGGCTTATCCCGGCAGCCCATGCCCACCGATGGTACGGGCTGCCGGAAGCTCTGGCCTGGCTCGTCCCCGTGGTGGTTCTCTTTGCCACGGGTCGTGACTTCGTGCGCCGCCTGAGCCAGGCGGTGATGGTTGCCGGGGCTCTCGTGACGCTCAATTCAATGCTTTTTTTCATCAAGCTGCGAATGTCCATGGGGACGCCCTGGCTTCGTCTGGCTGTGATCTTGAGTCTGGCCGCCATGGTGCCTGTCCTTGCGGCTTGGGTCATGCAAAATCCGTTTTTCACGAGAATGAGCGTTCGCAAAAAAGAGCGTGAGTCGCTCACCTCGCTGGTGAAGCCGGACTCCAGTGGGGCGCCAGGTGCGATCATGGGAGATGAGAACAAACAGCTGGTGGTTCTGGGAGTGGCCGGTCCGGCCTCGCCCTGGCCCGCGGTGGCAGCATGTACCTTGACCTTTCTGAGTTTGGCCATGGTCCAGATGAAAGTACCCACACCCATGCTCATGGCTGAGCGTTTTGTTCCCGGAGCCGGCTGGCTTGAGGCTTCGTTGCTGGCCGTCTATGCGGGGTTTGCCACTGAGGCCATGCTGCAATCCAGACAATCCTCCCGGGTGCGCCGTTTTATCTGGGGGCTTTTCTCTTTTGTCTTTTTCGCACAACTGGCACTGGGCTTGGCCGGGTTCGGACATTTTCTCATGAGTGGAACGTTACACCTACCAGTTCCTGCGCTCATTGTGGCAGGGCCGCTCTTCAGAGGGGGAGAAGGGCTTTTCATGCCCATTCTTTTCGGCATCACAGTGTGCCTCGTAGGGCCGGCCTGGTGCAGCCATTTGTGCTACATTGGGGCCTGGGACTCATGGATGTCGCGAGCAAAAAAGCGACCGGGAGCATTGCCCGGCTGGGTGCGTCCTGCGCGCATGGCTCTGGCTGGGCTGATTTTTGTCTCGGCCTGGCTCATGGGGCGCATTGGCGTGCCGGGGATGGATGCGGCCTTGTTGGCTGCAGGGTTCGGCCTCGCCGGAGTGGTGATCATGGTTCTGCTGTCCCGAAAGCACGGGGTCATGACTCATTGCACCGGGTATTGTCCTATGGGCTTGGTTGCGGGTCTTCTCGGGAAGGTCTCACCCTGGCGCCTGCGCATCAAGGAGGGGTGCGCTGGTTGCGCAACGTGCGCCCTGGCTTGCCGGTACGACGCCTTGCGCCCGGAGGACCTGGCCGCGCGCAGGCCCGGGGTGTCCTGCTCCCTGTGCGGCGATTGCCTTGAGAGCTGTCCCAAAGGGGAAATGGAGTTCTCATTTCTGGGCCAGAGCGGTCCAGGAATCCGGGCGGCGTTCATCGTGCTGGCGGTGAGCCTGCACGCGGTGTTTCTCGGGGTGGCAAGGCTTTGAGTTGTGCTTTGGATTCAGGGACGAAGACAACCTCGTCAAGAACCTCTCGGGGGTACGGGTGCGCCTGGAGGCCCTGACCCTGCGGGGTGCAACGGTTGCATAGCCCATGAAAACCTCTTACTAAATAGCGCCTCTGCCCCGCATTGAGCAGATCATCAGGATATCCAGGCAAAAACAATGACTCACCGTTTCGAGAGCATCATCTTGGAGTTGACCAACGTCTGCAACTTCAAGTGCCCATTTTGTCCGAGCGAAGCCATAACACGGGAAAAAGGGCATATGAGCCTGGACATCTTCGCCAAGATTGTTCGGGAAATCAAAAGCGCGGGTCTGACCGAGACGATACAGTTCGGTTTGATGGGCGAACCCTTTATGAACAAAAGGGTGTTCGAATTCGCTGAGCTGGCTTCCGAGTCGGGGCTGACTGTGCGTTGCTTCACCAACGGAAGCCTGCTGACGAGCAAAAATATCGCCTCGTTCGCAGCGTCGAAAATTGACGAACTCTACATCAGCTATCGCGGCGTGGATGCCCAGGCTTTCTCTTCGATATCCACTATGGATTATGAACGGTATATTTCTGGAATCAGGGAGTTGCTCACCCTTGCCGGAACCTTCGACAAGAAAAAGGTAATCATCAAGTGCTTCAAGCCGAGTCTGGTTGATGCGGTGGTAAAGACCAGCGGTATGGCCAAGAATGTTAAGGCGGATCAAAGCGCGGAGTATGTGAATCTGCTTTTGAAAAGCATAGGAATGAAACAGACCGTAAGAAGCAGCAAGACAGCCTTTCACAATACCATCGATTTAGGAAACAACATCGTCGTCAGGCTAGAGAGTATCGCGAGATGGAATGATACGCCAGACAATGCGGGGGGGAAGGGCTTTGTCCGGGGAGTAGTCGGAGCATGCGACGGGATGAGGGGCCACATAGGAATCTTGTACAACGGCGATGTGACGACGTGTTGCAAGGACTATGATGGCAACAACGTGCTTGGAAATGTTGCAGGATCGTCAATACTGGAGATTCTTGAATCTCCGCAGGCGATCCGTTTCAAAGATTTGATGCGCTGGTGCGTTCTCCCCACTCCGTACTGCCGTATATGCAGGGGGGGAGAAAACTTGATGTCTTCATTGGTCAACCAGTTGGGGAGTATCGCATACTTCCGGACACCGTTCTTCCGCGAAAAGACTCCTCAATAGCATCTCTTCTGCTGCTTTTTTGCTCTTATGCATCCGGTAGAGATCCAGAGTCAGTCTCTATGCGTTTTCCCGTCTGGCCAGAGCAGGAGTAGTGCCATTGCGAGCAGGAACAAAGTCCAACCGGTGAGACTGATGGTCATTCCCAACTCGCGGTATTGTTCCGGTTTGAATTCAAGCTGCAGAGCCTGAGGCGGCATGTCCGGCAATGGGTATGCGTTCATAAAGCCGTATGCTTTTAGAGGGCTCAGGGCGTTGCCAGCAAGACGTGCTTGCCATGAGGGATGATAGGCTTCGGAAAAGAGCAGCAGGCCTCCGGCCGGGAAAGGACCTTCGCTGTGATAGCGTGCCGGACTCAGGCGCTGCGTGTTAGGCACGGGCAACGTGTGCGCAGGCTTTCTTTCCGGGAGGCTTGAAAGTTCGAACAGATCGCAGGCTGCGCCCGCAGGGCCGTCGATATCCAGCACGATACGGTGTTCTTCGTCAGCCTCTCTCCTTCCCAAATCAATCCACTGTGGGCCATCCTGGGTGAGCATCCTTGCCCGAACCTGGTATGGGCCGGGCCTGAACACACTCGGAGTGAATCTCGCCGGGAGCACTACGGCTTGTCCCATTGAGGGAGCGCCAGGATAGGCTCTCGCCGGAGTGACGCTGACGGTCATAGGCTGATTGGGGGCATTGCCGAGCGAACCCAGTTGGGCCTGGCGAAGCCTGAAGCGTACCCACACGCTGTCGAGTCTGTCTCGAACCGCGACTTCCTGGCGGCGCCCGTAAACGTCCTCCCATTTCCCGTCTGTAGCCCCATGAAGATTATAGAGAGGCAGGAAATCCCTGCCGTCCTTGGACCATTGGGCCTCTACGAAGGCTTGGCCGCCAGTGTCCCCGAAGAGTCTCGGATAGCTTGTCAGGGCAAAACCGGAAATGGGTTGAGGGAAATCCAGGCAGAAAAGCGCTTGGCCCTCTTGTTCACCCTCGGCCACCAGGGTCCCGACGCCTGATCCCTCCAAACCCTCCAGTCGAAGATGTTCTGTCGTCAATGTTACTCCAGGCGTCCGGGCCAGAAGCGGAATATCGCGAACCAAGGAATACACCCCTGGCGCTTTCTCCACGCAAGCTTCAGCTTCTGCTAAGGTGATCGTGCTCGAAGCTGAGGGAGCAAAGGCCTGGTACAGCGCCTGAGTGGCAGCAGCGAATTCGTACTCCGGTAGAGCCAAGACTCCGGATACAACTGCTCCGCGCCCTTGAGCAGTCACGGTCAATGGCTGCTCACCAGAAAGGGAGTGCAGCCCGAGGTCGATCCAGTGCCATCCCCGGTCGAACTGGTCACCTGAAGTGGTGCTGGCTACATTATTTCCAGCTAGAGCTGCGGTCATCCCATGCTGATAAGGAAGGCTGGCCATTCGCAAGAAGAGGCGGTGCTGGCCGGTTCCGGTCAAAGGAATCCTCAAGGTGGTCTGGTTTTGCGACTGGAGAGCCAAAGCGTTCAAGGGGGATCCTTCGAACCAGAGCGTACGGTGCCAAGCGTCAGACGTCCTGGTCCATCCTTCTGGCACGGCTTGCCCCGGTGAGAGGGCGGGGTGCCAACGCTCGGCTGCCAGGAAGGGGAGTAAGAGCTCCGGCCAGGCGTTGTTTAGTATCCGAAGGCCGGCCTTGGCGTGTCCCAGCCGTTGGATATCGGAGGGAGATACGTCCGTGGAGAAGAAGAACGCCTCATTGGCAAAGGGATTGTTCTCTGTCTGCGCGAGGCTCTCCAGAAGGGGAAGGCCCCCGGCCGCCAGAGAGGCCATGGACACGGAGCGCACTCTTGGCAGGTAGTCCTTGTTCTCCAGGGTCACAAATGGGCCGTAGGACCACGCGGGATCAAAAACAAGGTCCCCTTGGCTTTCCAGAAAAGGGCGTAGTATTCCCTGAGGATCAGGGAGGGTTTCTGAACCGCGTTTGGTGGAAGGCATCCAGCCGAAGTCCAGGTAGGAAAGATAGGGTTGCTCTTTGTCCCATATCACTCTGCGAACGGCTCCGAGCCCGAGCAGGCGGCCGTATTCGTCCGTGGATATGCTTCGCCGGTGGGCGAGTGACAGAAGAAACCGGCCGTACGGGTTGCCGATGAAGGCCGGGCCCACCAGGGAATCCTTGCCCATCATGCCGAAGTTGCGGGTGAGGCTGGAAGATGGGGGGAACGGGATGTTTCCCGTGGGGCTTGAGATGGTCGGGAAAACGGTGATGCGGTACGTGCCCGGATCCTTGGCCAGAGCCGTGGCCAGCTGTGTCTCCTCGTCGTCCAGCGGTTGGAGCATGAGAGCCGATGTCTGGGTGGTCTCGTTCTTAGGAATCGTCAGTTGTCCTGACCACCAGGGCCATATGTAGACTGTTACTGCCAGCAGGGTCAGGCTGGATGCAACGATATCCGGCCAGCTCCGGCCTGTCCAAAAGTTCCTGCGCCGCACGCATTCGAGCCCGAGGCCAACAAGTATGGCTAAACCGGTATAGTAGATGAGGAGCCAGCGCGTGGGGCGGGCCATGAGAAAGAAGACCATTTTCACCCGTGCCAAAAGAACCTCGTAGAGGTACGCGCCAGGAAGCGTCTTGGAACCGGTGAGCATGACGAAACCGAAGAGAAGGCAAAGCCCAGCGGCCCACTTCAAAGCTGGATGAGGGACCCTGCACAAGAGCCCCAACAATGCCACTGCCAGCAGGAAATACGCGGATGGCTTCCACCAGGAATCCTTAGGCTCTTCGACAGGGTATGCGTATTCGGTGCCCATCCCGAGGTTGTTTGTATGGCCGATCATGGCTTGGCGTGGGGGAACGGAATACTCGCGATATTTGTGGACGTACTCGGCCTGCACCTCGGCGACAGTCTGGTTGTATTTTATGGCGCCGTTATCGGCAGCCCCCATGGCAGTCGGAATGACCCAGTGGATTTGAAGGACCAGCACCACCATGCCAATGAGGCCCAGCAATGCGGCGATTCTCCCGGGGCGGCGCCATGCCGCTGCCAGGGCATACGCAACAAGGAGGGGGGTGGATTGCACTATTCCGAAGGTGCTGGAACAAGCCAATGCGGTGAGCATCCCGGCACCGAGCCCGAGAGCCAGGAAGCGTCGCAGCCCATGGCTGAATACTGCTGCATCCGCGAGAACGACCAGCCACGGGGCCAGGGAATAGGCGAACAACGCATCCGTATGACCGCTCAAGGCCACGGAGTACGTTTTCGGATTAAATTGCGCGACTAAGCAGAGAACCAGTGTTGGCAGGCCGGAAAGTCCCAACCGCCTGGCGAGAGCAAAAAAACCAATTGTGCCGATGAGGGCATACGCCAAGTTCAGCCATCGGGCTAAAAAATCCCCTCCAAGCAAGGCTAAACTCTGCCGCACTATCTTGTCGAAATAGTAAGTGATTCCTGTCATTGGGCCGGGAGAACCCAATTCGAAAATGCTGTTCCACGTGGAGTTGGGAATGCTGCCGTACACCCGGACTTGTTCAGGAAATGGAGGGAAGGACTGGTCCCAGTTTTGGTATATGTGGCCTGGATTCCACAAGATATTCCAGTAAGCTGAAACATAGATGCCGATCACCAGGGCCAGGGCTGTGGCCAGCAAAAGCCAAAATGAGCGGCGCCCGGTACCGGGAGAAGTGCTTTGGTGGTTCACTTTGCTAGGGAGAGAATATCCGGGGAGTATTCCGCCACCTCCCGTTTCATGATCTGACGCCAATCGTATTCGCGTTCCACCAGTTCGCGTCCGGCCGCACCCAGGCTGCGGGCGAACGCGCGATCCTCGATGAGCCGGAGGAATGCTTTCGCGTATGCCTGGATGTCTTCAGATGGACACACCAGGCCGTTCTCACCGTCTTTGACGATTCGCCCGATGGCCTTGAGCTTGGTCACCACCACGGGCAGTCCGCACCCCCAGTATTCGAAGAGCTTGAAGGATAGGTAGTTGTCGTGGTTTAGGGTTGCCCGCAGGGTCATGGCCCCGATGTCGCAGGCGTTGAGATAGGCGGGCACCTCTTGGTGGGAAATCCAGCCAGGAGAAATAATGTTGCTTGCGAGCCCAAGCTCCGAGATGAGGGGCTTGATCACGCTATCGAAATACGGTCCCCCGCCGCCAAGGATAAGCAGACGAACGTCCGGGCGAACCTTGGCGACCTCGGCCAGCACATGCAGCAGGATGTCCACTCCGTCGTCATGCTTGATGTCGCCGTGGAAGATGATGAGCGGAGTGGTGTCCGTGAGTCCGAGTTTTAAACGCACGCTCGATCCGTCCAGACCGGGCCGGAAGGTCTGGGCATCCGTGCCGTCTGGGACCACGACCACCTTGTCCGGCGCAAGACCCTTGTTGGCAATCAGGTGGTCACGCATCACGTCAGAAACCACGAAGACCTTGCGGGCCCGGCTCAATACCAGGTTCTCCATCCATACGAGCGGTTTGGAGAGAAGAGGCAGGTCTGTCCGGGCTATATCAGAATAGAAGTCGGTAAAATCGAGAAAGATTGGCCTTCTGATAATGAGGCCAGCAACCACTGCAGCCATACCGGCCAGAGGGTTCCAAGCATGGATTGCGCAAAAACCGCGCGCTCCGGAGCGGCGGTACCATATCTCCAGGATGATGATGGAGATGATGGAGGCCAGGAAGTGCCATACACGAACCGGAAGTCGAAATGCCCCGTAGAGGTGTTTTCCAAATCCCGGATATTGGTTCATCCAGATCCATTCGGTAAAGTATGACCGGCGCGAGCTGATATCCCGGCTAGGCGCGATCATGTTCACCAGCGCCTTCTTCTGGGCGATGATCTCCCTGGCCAACCAGTACATACGCAGATTCGCCCGCGATACCGGAGGGATGGTGGTTTCGACGATGATCGCCACCTTGGGGTGGTTTTCAAGATCGAAGCCCGAAGGGACGTTTTGGGATGCGGTTTTTCTGAAGGAGGTCATGGACTACTCGGTGAAGTAGGCAGGAGAAATATATGTCGGAGAGCAGTGTTCATTCCGGCGCCCCTTTGCGGGCAATGGCCACGAGGTTTCCACCCCCCAGTGGACCTTGGAGCTTTAAACCGCCAACGACCAGCGCTAGAAGGTGCGTCCAGGCGGATGTGTAGTGCACTCCCCGAACGAATCGATGGGGATCGCCCATGCCTTCGATGCGAAGGGTAAGAGGAGTGAAGCCAGAGGCTCGTAGAGCAACGGTCATGGAGGGTTTGTCGAAATAGCAGATATGCTCAAGAAAAAAGTGGACAGCGAAATCCTTGCGGCCAATGGCGTTCGAAAGAGTGTTTTGAAGAGTGGATTGCCGGGGTACCTCACAATACAAAACACCATCAGGCTTCAGGAGCGTCCAGATGCGGCGCAAGGCAGCTAAAGGGTCGAAAAAATGTTCCAACACATGGTTGAGATGAACCAAGTCGAAGGTTCCTGCAGGGTAAGGACATTCTTCAGGAAACACACCATGGGCAAGTTCGGCCTGTGGAACGGAACCTTTTAGGACTTCAACTGTGCTTTCAGCGAATTCCTGGCCGGATACTTGCCAGCCGCGCTCAAGTGCCGCTTCAAGAAATTGACCACGTCCGCATCCGATCTCCAGCAGTCGGCCCGGACCGCCGACAAGAGGTTCGAGCTCGGACAACCGATAGGAAAACATAGCTTTACGCTCAGCAAACTGGGCAGGAAAATACTGGTCGTCGTAATACTCTTGTGAGGCGTAGAGCGCGTTCAGGGCATCCAGACTTGGCATAGGGTTCTGGTATTTAAGACCGCATTCCGAGCATCGGACGAGCCGTACAGATACATCCGAGTGGTACTCTGTCGCCTCTTTTGAAGAGCAGACAGGGCAGACGGGGCTTGGTGAAAGGGAATGAGTCATCTAACTCAGCCTAGCCTTTGACTAAGAGAATGGTCAAGCGCACCACAGCCGTACCCCATGGCCGCCAGAGTTCTGCCGTAGATATTCTCCCAAAGGTTGTCCCCGGAGGCGGCCACCACGTTGTTCCGCACCGCAAAATACTTTTCCGGAGCGGAGAGAAGGTCGGTCACGGCCTGAACCAGGGCATCTGGGGTGTACTCGATCACGCGCCCCAGGTTCTTGTCGCGTACTTCCACATGGGAGGGGGGCACATCCGTGGTGATGATGGGCAAGCCGCAACCGATGGCTTCGCGAATCTTGATTACGTCGCCGAAGCGTTTGACGCTTGTCTCCAGCGGAGCATAGGGGGCCAGGGCAAGCGCCGCACCCAATTGGGCGTCGAGAATGCGGCGGCGATCAGTGACAAATCCGTGCCAAGTTATCGCGGAGCCCAGCCCCAGCTCTGAAGCGCGAGCCTTAAGCCGGGCAAGGTCAGGCCCGTCGCCAAGAACATCCAGCCGGATTCCCGGCAGAACCTTGCGGATGGCAGGCAGAGCTTCGATCACAATGTCCAGGCCATTTTCAGGCCCAACACCGCCGCAGAAAACCAGTCGGTTCAGGTCTACGGCCTTGTCGGGAGGGAGCACCACCCCGTCGGGGATGAATCCGAACGGAACCCAGTGCTGGCGGCCGAAATGAGTGTCATCGAATCTCAGGATGTCACGGCGTGCGGCCGCGATGGCGTACGTGTAGTTCCAGATGTGGTCGGACATGAGACAGGCCATGCGGTCCATTTCAAGGTAGATCTTATTGAGGATTTTGCTTTGGAACTTCCAGGGAGACCAGTCCGAGATGTAGTAGACGCTCTCGCGCACCATTCCCATCTTTTTAAGCCAGCCACCGCATATGGCCAGCAGGGATTCCACACCGATGAACAGATCGTAGCGCTGTCTGAACGACCAGCCAGCCCAGAAACAAGCCAACATATCCCGGAGCTTCATACGCATGTACGTGCGCGGAGCGGCCGTTGCCGGATCGACGGCAAAGGGACGGGTAGTGAGCGGGCCCCACGTCTTCATCCCTTGAAACGATCCATCCACAAAGCGAAGAGCCTGCGGGCGATTGAGCATGCCCTTTCGGGGCTGGGAAAGCTCCAGAACCGTCAACTGGCGGCAATGCTGGGAGAAAAACTCAATAAGTGGCCATGCGGGCCCATTGTGGCGGATACGCTCCCCGGATTCATCCACGATATCCGAAAAGGTGGCAATGAGAGCTGATTCAAGTCGTTTGGCCATGTGCTATACTAGGCGCTCAAACAATATCAGGTTGTCCCGCCGGAAAGTAACCTCATAGCCGGGCAGGTCCAGTTCTTCCGGCTTCACGAAGTTCGTGCTCACCAGGAACGCGTTGAGCGAGTACTTCTCGGCGATTTCCGTAAGCGGCTTGGTGATGAGCGGGAACCAGTCCACCAGTTCCCATACGCCTACCGAGTTGTCCGAGAGGAGTACCTTGCCGTTGTCCAGGAAGTAGGTCACGGCGTCGGCCAGGCCGTGCGGCAGGCAGGCCAGCCGGATCTCGTGTGGCCGCGAGTTCAGGTAGTCGAGAAGTTCCCGCAGGGCCGGTGTGATAGATTTGTCCGGATTCTTGACCACCAGTTTGAGTTGGAAAAAGAGGACCAAGATCAGGCAGCCAAGGCCGATGATGCACGGCATATAGCGGACCACTCCCCACACATCGGGGTTGGACTGGAACCTGAGGATCATGGCCCCTGCAACGGCCGCAGCCGCCGAGGTGCCGAATTCCAGGTAGCGTTGTCCTTCGCCCAGGAAGCGTAAAAGTGGCAGGTTGAACAAGATGCCCAGGAAGAAGAGGGTCACACTCCAGAGCACATAGGTCTTAAGAAGCGGATCGGCCGCCTGGGGAAGCACGCTGAACACGGCGCAGAACGAGTAGAGTATCCAGGGATTCACAGCAAGGAAGGGAGCTACCGGAATCTTCCAGATGAGATATTCGATTCGCCGCACGAAGTCGGTGTGCTTGCGCTCTGCTGTGGGGTTGCCCCGTACCTGATGGGCTAGGCGGTTGTGGATGTTGTACATCCAGAAGCAGATCATGAGCATGTGGCCGCGCAGATACCGCAGGTAGAGCCCCTTGGTGAGAAAAACCGCACCAAGGATGCCCAAAGCGAACACCAGCAGGTGGTTCACGTCGCGCGAGACAATGGCCATCCAGAACAAGGTGAAGAAGAACACCTGCATGGCCATGCGGTGGGTCATGGACAGAAGCATCACGCCCGCCACACCTATAAGGAACGTCCACCAGGCAGGGTGGAGAACATAGCTCTGCACCATGAGCATTGACCAGGTGAAGATGAGGCTCCCCAGTGTGCGAAGCGACAGATTTGAGGCTTCAAGCGGAACCACCGGGGTAAGCAGGTAGGCCATCTGGGCGAAGTGGCCCCCGGCGGCCTGGCCGGTTGCGGCGTACCCCATGAAAAAGACGGTAAGGCTTCCAAGCACATCGAAGGCCGGGGAAACGAGCCCCTGGTTGCGATCCAGCCAATCCTTGGGAAGAAACGAGCACAGCCAGGGCAGAAGCGGCGGGTTGTCCACTGAGCCCGGAACGATGTACTTGTGGGGCAGGCTGTCGGGGAGCTTCTTGTTGTCGCGGATGTACTGGGCCAACAATGTGAAGCGCCAGGTGTCGATGCCGAAATATCTGTTGATCAGCCGGGGCCAGACCTGAAGGGCGAAACCAGCCAGGCTGATACCCAAGGCGATGATGAAATCGAACATGAAGGCTCCAAAAGAAGGGATGATGACCGGCACACGGCTTACGGCCGAAGCGGGGGGAAGTCAATGAGGACGCGGGTGTGCGGCGCAGCAGTTGCCGCATGGATTGTTCTGTTGGGAGTGATGCTGACAGGTCCGATTGTCCTGACAGCAGGCAATGCGTACGCATCTGAAGCGGAAACGTTGGAAAAGGCCACGCGGCCAGGCCGCGACGCCTTGGCCAGGGTGCTTCCGGAACTCGACGCAATGGCCGGTCCCATGAGTCGCGACGTGCTGGACGGCAAGGCCGATCTTCATGTGTTTTATGGAATGGTCATAGCCCGGTTGCAGTATGAACTGTGCCAGGACACGATTTCGCTCATCCGTTCCGCTGAGATTCAGGAATGCCCTGCCCTAAGGGCCGCCTCGATCAAACGGCTGGCTGACGCCGCCGCCCGGCTGGAAGGGGCGGCGGAACTCATTGCCGGAAGCCTGCCCATGGCCTCGAATCCGCGAGTGGGCGTACTCGGGCATGCGGCCGTGCAGGCTTTTCGGAAATACCTTGGGCCGATCAAGGAGTTCGCAAGCAGCCAGGATCGCAGAGAGATGTAAACTCAGCTCCTTGGGATCAGAAGTTTCTCGGCCATGGCTTGCCCCTGCTCGCCGCCGCCGGCCATGCGGGAGAGCTCCTCGCTCACACGCTGGCCTTCCAGACTGGACACGGTGGTCTCGGTCTGGCCGTCAGTAACATGCTTGGCCACCAGGAAGTGACGCCCCGCCAGGGCGGCCAGTTGCGGCCAGTGGGTGATGAGCAGCATCTGACGATCTTTGGCCAGTTCTTTGAGCCTCTCGCCCACGCTCTTTAAGGTCAGTCCGCCAATGCCCGCATCGACTTCATCGAAGATGAGCGTGGCCTGATCGTTCTCGGATTTCATGCTGGTCAGGGCCAACAGGAAGCGCGACAATTCGCCGCCAGAGGCGATGCGGTCCAATGCCCTTGGTGGCTGGCCGGGGTTTGGTGCGAAAAGGAGCCGGGCGGAAAGCTCTGTCAGGGCCGGAGAGGATTCATCGGATGGAAAGACTTCTATGGGCGTGAATTCGAACAACACCCGGACGTGCTCGGAAAAACCCAGCCCACGCAGCTCTTCCTCAATGCGGGCGCAGAGGCCCGTCGCCGTTTCCTGGCGGGCGGCGTCGAGGCGGCCCAGCACCTCGTCAAGCATGACCCTGAGCTGCGCCCGCTGACGGTTCAACCGTTTGAGGTCGAGCCCGGCGTTGTCTAGAAAGCTCAGGTTGTCTTCAATCTCGCGTCCCAGAACCAGCACCTCTGGCATGGTGAGCTTGAGCTTGCGCTTCAACTGGGCCAGTTCCCAGAGTCTGGATTCCACCTCCTCAGGGTCGTCTTCCAGACCAGGAACTCCAGCGCGCAGGCGCTCAGCAAGCTCCGTCAGGGCGTGCCTGGCTTCTCGCACGGTCTCCAGGTCTGCCTGAAAGGCCTCCGTAACCTGCCCCAGGGTGGAAAACTCCCGCTCCAATCTGCCAAGGCCCGAGGTGATCCCTTCCTCCCCGTAGAGCATGCTCAGGGCTGCGTCGGTTGCCTCCCTGGCCTTGCGTGCATGGCGCAGAGCCTGTTGGCGCTCCAAAAGGTCTTCTTCCTCGCCTTCGCGTGGGGCCACCTTGTCAATCTCGGCGCGTTTCATCTCAAGTACTTCCCGGCGCTCTTCCAGATGGGCCACGCGGTCATGCAAGGATTGAATGTCTCGTTCGAGGTCGGTCAATTGCCGGACAAGGTTGCGTCGGTTCTCGGTAAGCGACGGGTTGGGAAGGAAATGGTCCAGGAGTTTGGCCTGGAACACCGGGGAAAGGAGCTTCTGCTGGCCGTGTTGGCTGGCGTGGAGGGTGAGCTTCGGCTTGAGCTCACGTACGGCTTCCTGGGTGGCCAGTTGGTCGTTTATGTATATGCGCGCCCGCCCAGTCTGGACGGAAAGCTCCCTGCGCAGGATGAGGTCTTGTCCGTCCAGGATGAAAAGGGCCTCCACCTGAGCTTTTTCAGCGCCAGGGCGGACCATGTCCGGGCTCAAACGTTCTCCGGTCAAGAATTCCAGGGCTTTGAGCACGAATGTTTTGCCTGCGCCGGTTTCGCCGGTCAGCACGTTGAGCCCTGGGCCGAATTCGAGCTCCACGTCGGCTATGAGGGCCAGGTTTTTGATGCGCAGGAGTTCAATCAAAGGGAGAAGCCTCCGGCGGCCAGGGGGAAAACTTTTTGGGAAAAGTTTTCCCCCTGGACCCCCATTCAAAAACTTTCAACGAGCTTCGCGTTCATGCGCAATACATTGCCGAGGTCCGGGGGGAGGCTCTCCCCCCGGCGGGGTTCGGGGCAGAGCCCCGACCATAATTATTGTCTCAACCTCGGGTCCAAGAGATCCCGCAAGGACTCACCCAACAGGTTGTAGCCCAGCACCGTGAGCAAAATGGCCATGCCGGGAAAAATGGAGAGCCACGGCGCGATCTCCAGGACCTCTTTTCCCTCCAGGAGCATGTTGCCCCACGAGGGCATGGGGGGTTGTACCCCGAGCCCCAGAAACGACAGGGAGGACTCGGTGAGAATTGCGCCAGCCACCCCGAGTGTGGCCGAAACCAGCACCGGCGCAGCCGCGTTGGGCAGAATATGACGGCTTAAGATCCGCGTGCTCCCTGCACCGGCCAGTTTGGCCGCGCGCACGAAATCCCGGTGTTTGAGTGTGAGCGCCTCGGCGCGCACCAGCCGGGCCACGCCCATCCATGAGGTCAGGCCGATGATGATCATGATGTTCGTGAGCGAAGGCTCCAAAAAGGCGATCACCGCCAGGATCAGGAAAAAAGACGGGAAGCAGAGCATCACATCCACGCCGCGCATGATGAGTTCGTCCACAAAGCCGCCGAAATAGCCGGCGATGAGTCCGAAAAAAAGACCCAAGGCCACCGAGAGGCCAACGGCCAGAAAGCCTACCCATAAAGAGACCCGTCCGCCGAAAAGCACGCGTGAGAGAACATCGCGGCCCAGAGCGTCCGTGCCCAGGGGGTGCGCAGCGCTGGGGGCCTGGAGCACATGGTTCACGTCAAGGGCCGTGGGATCGTACGGAGTGATGAGAGGAGCCAGTATGGCGGCCAAGGAAATGAGTCCCACCAGGGCGATTCCAGCTACGAACATTGGGTGGGCGCAGGCCCTTTGCGCAAACGTGTTAGCCATGGCGGTTTCCGGAGCGGATGCGCGGGTCAGCCAGGGAATAGCCCACGTCCGCGAGCATGTTTCCAGCCAGGGTCAGAGCCGCACCCAGCACAAGGTTGGCCATGATGAGCGGGTAATCCCGGGACATCACCGCCTGATAAAAGAGTTGGCCGAGGCCTGGCAGGGAAAAAATCTGTTCGATGATTACCGAGCCGCCAATGAGCCCGGGAATGGAGAGTCCGAGCAGGGTGATCACGGGCAGGAGCGCGTTGCGCAGGGCATGGCGGTAGATCACGTCGCGCTCGGGAAGGCCCTTGGCTCTGGCGGTGAGGATGTAATCCTGCCTGAGCACCTCCAGCATGGCCGAGCGCATGTAGCGGCTCATGCCGGCCAGGCCGCCGAAAACGTAGATGAACATGGGAATGGCCAGATGAGAACATATGTCCCATACTTGGCGCCACCAGGGCATCTGGGCATAATCCAGGGATGTAAGTCCTGAGATGGGCAGCACCGGCCAGACGATGCCGAAAAGGAGCATGAGCAAAAGGGCCAGCCAAAATCCGGGCATGGCAAAGCCCAGGAACACGAAAACTGTGGACGCCCTGTCGAAGAATCCGTTCTGCCGGGCGGCCGCAGTGACGCCGATGGGGATAGAAAGTGAAAGAGTTAAAATGAGGGCAGCCAGGTTCATGCCAAAGGTGAGTGGCAGGCGTTCCTTGATCTTGTCCCAGACCGGGCGGCGGTCGCCGGTGAGGGCATTGCCGAAATCGAGCTGGGAGAGGCGTTTCAGCCAGAGCCAGTATTGGATGTGAACGGGCTGGTCCAGACCGTAGAGTTTTTCCAGGCGGGCCACGGCCTCGGGTGTGATAAGAGGATTCAGGTCGGTTTGGAGGTCGGTAGGCTTTCCCGGGGCCAAATGCATGACCCAGAAGCTCACAAGGGTGATCCCAAGGAACACCACCACGAGCCAGAGAGATTTGATGAACAGTCTTTGCAGTAAGGCTAGCACAATGAGGCCTCCGGACTGGGTGTGTGTATCAGGCCTGGCCACGGCTCGGGAAGAGGGGTGGAGGTGTATTTTCGCCACAGGAAAAAAATTGGTTGACGGGACGGCCGGCTTCGGGCAATTGCTTTCTTCCCGGATGGGGCTGTAGCTCAGTTGGGAGAGCGCTTGAATGGCATTCAAGAGGTCGTCGGTTCGATTCCGTCCAGCTCCACCAAAGATTTCAGGGGGTTAGATCACAAGGTCTAACCCCCTCTTCTTTATGTAGATAACACCCAGGATAACATTCAGGCCTGCACTTTTAGGAATTTCGGACCTTCCGGCGCTCCAGAGACCGGCGTCAGCTTGGGCAGAAGTTCTACCGCTCGTTTCCTTTCCCCGGCCATTTCCTGATAGTAGACGTTAGCCGTCATTACGGTGCTGGAGTGCCCCATCTGTTTGGAGACGGCCACAAGGTCGCCACCGCGAGAGAGGAGCGTCGTCGCGTACAGGTGTCGGATGTCGTACAGGATAACATCGTAGGTTATTTCGGCCAGTTTGCATGCCGTCCTGAAGGATCGGCGAAGACAGGCCACGGGCTTGCCCCTGTATTCCACCAGATGGTCGGTCAAGGCCTGTGCCTTCATTTGCTTCAGGCGGGCTAGGAACGCGTCAGAGACATGTACGTTGCGCCAGGTGTTGGTTTTGGTGGCATAGACTCGAATGAGGCCGCTTTCGAAGTCCACGTTGGCCCAAGTGAGAGCCAGCAGCTCAGACTCGCCGGTGCGGACTCCCAGGTTGAAAGCCAGCTCCATGGCCCAACGTAGATGGGGAAGTGCTTTGTCCATAATCTTGCCCAGGTCGGAGACTGTCAGCATTGAGCGTCTGGGTTTCTCTTTCGGCTTTTTCCAGAGCGCTAGGGGGTTCTTCTCAAGATATCCGTGGTCGACTGCAAATCTAAACATGATCTTCAAGTATGATAGGTATCGGGATCTAGTTGTCGGGCTCTTGTCAGCGTAGTTGTTCGTTATGACGTTCACGATGTCGGAGTAGGTCAGATCCTTGGCCGGGCGCTGGCAGTGGGTCTCATAAAAGTTAGCCTGCACCATGGAAGCGAATGGCTTCAGCCAACTCGCCTTTTTGACTTCGGCCTTTTTCGCGTCGATGAAGGCTTGGGCGATGTCGTCAAGATAGGGGTGTCCGGCTCGGGCAGGGGTTGATTCAAGGCCTACGCGTTTTTTGGCCTTGATGTCCTTGTCCAAGTCGTTGGCGTCTCTCTGGCCAGCCCTGCCCTTGCCAGTGACCTTGTTGTGCTGCTTGCCGTTCTCGTCACGCCAGGAAACAAACCAGGCGCCGTCACGGGCTCTTTGGTGAACACTCATTCTACACCTCCAGCGGTTTTGGTTTCCTGGAGGAGGTTATCCTGGGCTCGTCCAAGAGGCCCTGGGGATTCTGCATCCAGGCCTCAAGCTCAGGTTGTGAGAACTTGTTCAGTTTTGGGCCGTAGCGTCCGATTCGGTACTCCTTGATAGTTCTTCTGAAGGTAGCGGCGGCATAGCCACAGAATTTCGCCGCCTCCTTCATGGTTAGGTAGGGTCCTTCGCCGTTCATCGTCGTTGCTCCTTCTGATGGTCTTCGCCGTCTATGCGAGACGGGTGACTAGCTTGTAAGACCGGTTTGAAGCGAGTGCAACTACCTGCCATAAAAGGGGAAGTTAAATTTGCATACGTCAGGCGAGATGATACAGAGGCGAAAATTCGAGTTTCAGCACGCAAAAATAGTTTGAAATTATTTTTCAGCGGGTCTGGATCAGAGGACACCGGGGCCTTGCCCAGGTGATCGGGTAGGCCTCCACTGAGATTTTCGGTTGTATCAAACCAGGGATCGGCTTTTGAGGTAGTATTGTAGGCTGGACCACTTCACGCCCAAGAGCTTGGCGATGCTGGCGCGGCTAATGCCCTTGGCCAGGAATTCCTTGATCTCGGGAAGGCGTTCATCAAGCTGAGAGTTGCGAGAGCCCTTGGGGCGGCCTATCAGCTTTCCCTCGGCCCGCGCCTTTGCCAGGCCCATACGGGTGCGTTCAGAGATCAACTCGCGTTCGATTTCGGCGAAGAGACCCAACATAGTTATCAAGGTGGTGGTGGCGATGTCTCGCTTGCCATTCACTACGATCCCTTGCTTGATGACGGTCACGGAGACCTGCTTCTTCACCAGTTCATCAATCAAGGTGATGATCTGCCCGACGCTGCGGCCCAGACGAGAGAGCTCGGAGACGATCAGAACATCGCCAGGGTTCAGAGAGTTGACCAGATCGTCAATCCGGCGTTCCTTGGGAGTTCTACGAGAAGACATCTTCACTTCCATCCAGGTGTCGACGCGGAGACCTTGCCGGTCGGCGTAGTCGAGAATCGCGTAACGTTGGTTATTCAGATCCTGGCCGTCTGTGGAGACTCGCAGGTAGGCGGTGATGCTGGACATGGTGAGGACCTCCTTAGGGAAGAAACCGTTCGAGATGGTTTTTTTCTACCCTGCCTAGAGAAGGAGGTCTCTAGATTTTTGTTAGGAGTTTTAGACGTTTATCTGGTCGTTTTTCTCTCTATTCCGGCAGATTTCAGCCAGATTTCCGGCCAATCCCTCATCTTGACCATGCCGCGCCGTCAGCATAACCAGAGGACATGGCTCTCCTTCCTCCGCCCCCGGTAAACAACCCGCAGACACCGCCTCCAACGGCTGTCGATCTCGTCTACCAGAATCTTCGGCCAATCCGCTCCCTTCGGGATTACGATAATTATGTGGTCAATTGTAAATTTTCGACCAGCGCCCATTTTTCATGTGATTTATCATTAGATTTCGTTCGAGTATTTATCTCCCCCTCATTGGCGAATTCCACGAATGTTTCAAAATCATTACGTTCTTTAAGATGTCCATCAAATATGATTGCAAATAGAAAAGGTATATTTTCATTTCGTCTGAACAATAGAACATACACAATTAGATTTGAATTTATTTTCTCTAAACTAGGATATTTTGGTTGCTTAATATGTATTTTCCATCCAGACCATAGCGTCCTATGTCATTTAGACCAAGTGTTGGCAGGTAGGTACCTAATCAATCAGATTGAATTCACCGTGGATTTATTCTGCAGAGATTCTGGAGAGTTATTCACCCTTATCACCTGCTCGGCTTTTCTGCCAAAGGCGGGAGCCGACCTCAAGCTTTCCTTCCCCACTCACTACCTCAACAATATTCGTAAGGGGAGCAGCAAGGGAGGACGGGTCTATCTCAAGGAGATCAACGGCCATGTAGCTGTTCGTCTGGAGTTGGTCTTCAAGAGAGAGATGGTCAAAAAAACGTGTCCAGGCACCTTGAATTTGTTAAACACGATAGACGCAAAAAATATTTTTAAAATATTGCAATTTAAGCAGTTGAAGATGTCATTAATCATAAGAAGATACAAAAAAGTGTTTATGGATCTGTTTGATGAAGATGTTTATAAAATATTTTTATCAACATTCTACTTCAGATATCAGATATCAAAAGATTTTAAACTAGGTATTCGTCATGTACTGAAGTTTATGAACAATCTTCTTGGAAAAAATGCATATTCAGAAACTCATCCATTCCAGGCGCGACTTTACGCAGCTCTTCATGGTCGGCATTTTGTATGAATATTCAACGGCCTGATTTTACGAACAAAAACTGCTCAGGGGGATACCTCACGGCATCCCCCCCCTCAAACCAGAGCCCGCAACTGGAAGCCCAATTATCTCTATTGACCAACTTCATTTGATTCCCCAACGAGCTCTTTAAGGGCGCACATGCTTCCAGATCGCCCCCGACGTATGTCTTTTAGGATCCAGGGGGGCCGATATGGGGAACCTCACTAAGACAATTTCTCTATAAACTGACAAATTATTAAATAAATATAGTGATTTAAAACAAAGACCGTTGGTAGGATAGTGGGTTGTAATATCACCCCTTCTGTGCTTTTTGACTCCAAAAAAGTTCTTATCATGTATTATTACATGGTTATTTCATGGGTGTGTGCCACTCCTAAAACTGGCAGGCATCCCGAAGACTTTTTAGGATTTTAGGAAATATTCCTTGGGCTTTTTCCACTCCAAAAATATTTTTTATAATATTTTAATAATATACCACCTCTCGGCAAAGCTTATGCCAAGACTCCCTGTTGCTGGACAGGTCGGGTTACAGGCGGTTGTCGAGAAGCGTCAGGAACGGCGGGAAGTTCGGAGGCAATGAATGTCTCCCCTGCCAAGATTTCCGCAAGAAGGTCATCCATCACCGAATACATACCGGTAGTCTCCTCCAACACCCAGATCAATTCCAAGAGCTCTCGGGTAAACTCTGGCGTCCAGGCCTGCGGTCTAATATCGTCAAGAGGAGAGGAAGTACGCCCTGCACCACCTTTCATCCTGTATTTCAGCCACGAGTGAAGCGGTTTCAACCCCGAAACGTCGAAGTCCCATATTTCAGGGGCGACCGGGGCAATGAGCCCAGAGCTGATGGATAACCCTAGACTTGAGACGTCATAAGAGAATTCCTCAGGGTACTCCGACGGACTGCTCGGGATAGGCCGTACAACTCTGGCCTGCCCAGATTGGATATGAGCCATGGCCCCTTCGGGAGCGAGCCGAGAACCATAGGTGTGCAGCCAGATGAGTTTTCGACCAATTTTCACAGCCTTATTAAATAATTCAGGATTTTTTGTGATAGGCACCCTAAGTTCACGCCTTTCAAGCTCCCTTCGAAACCTCGCGGTATATCCAGGATGAGCCATCATTGCGTAACAATACGCGGCAAGGTTCTCAGGGGTAAGCCTATCTGAGTTCAAGAAAGCGCCCAAAGTATCAAAAACTCCTGGCAATATATTGGAATTGCTGCCTTCCTTGTCAAGAAACAGCGGAATTATGTCTTTGCCACCATATGACCCCCGGAATTGGTGAATATCTGGCACTTCGGCACTACAGGTAAGTGCGGGGCCATTTCCCAAGGGATGATTGGTAAAGCAAGAAAGAAAAAGTTGTCGCGGCCCGTAAGTGAGCCAGAGCGGCGGTCTAAGACGATCTCCAAGCCTACTATCCGCGAAAACCCATTGGCGGTCAAAAGACCGGTAGGCATATCTGCGCAGTAGCGGAACGTCAGAACTTGGCTTTACATTCGCAATTGGCTCTCCGGGACTTTGGTTTGGGAACAAAGGGGCGTAACTGCCATGAATCGTACGAAATCCAGTTTCTCTCAATGCTTGCCCTTTGTCCTCAGCCAAACAAAGAGCGGACCATCTTCTCGACAGTGTTTCTTTATCCGGTCCAATTGGCCAGGTTCGCTTAAGCTGGACGCCCGTATGTTGCCACGGGAACAAATCGGTCAAAAGCGGCCAAGAAAAGTATTCTCCAGTTCCTGCCGGTTTGAAAGAATCAAGCCAGCCGGAAGGGCATTCTTCCCAAATTATGCTGTCTATCTGCTGGAAACTATTCAAAGAGGTTAGCTTTTCCTCTCGGCTTCCGCGAATCCTGGTGTATCGGACTAATGCCGGTAAGTCAGGCCGTGGTTCTCTTTGTCGGATTGCGATTGCAATAGCGACAGGGGTTTGGATATCAAAAACGTTCTCCTCTGGTGTTGTTCCCCTGTTATCGCCACCCAGGTCGACTATCCACACCTCGTCGCAAATCTCCCTGATATGCTTACGCATCCCCGCAAAAGCCGGGCCGTCCAGGTAGCTCGACGCAGTGATAAATGAGACAATGCCCGGACCTTGAGCTGTGCGGGACTCAAAGATTTTCCACAAAGCCCATCGCCAGAAGTAAGCATATAAATTGTAAAGGTTCTTCAGGTGAACCCCCAGGCCCGCTTCACTGGCGGGCCTGATAAAGGCGTCTAAAATAGGAGGTTGAGCGCCGGTCCCACTGTCTCCATGGCGAACCCATCCCCCCGCGGCTCGGTCGTTGGCATCGTGCCTGTCATAAGGTGGATTTCCGATGCAAACAATAACCGGAACCTCGTCCTTCACCTTAAGCGCGTGGATATGTTGTTCCGCCATTTCTCTGTAAAGGAGGAACCGCTGAGGCGGCTCGGCAAAAGGAGATTCCAGGGTGTCCGTCAGGTATACATGGACCCCCCCTTGAGGGAGATGTCCTGAATAATCATGGATCATCCGCGAAAGTCGTAATTCTGCAACGGCATATGGCCCAACAAGATACTCAAATCCATAAATATTATTCGCCAATGACTCGGCTCTAGGCGCGACAGCTCCTGGCCCCTCTTCGGCTTCGATCTTCGCTAACGCATGCTCGACGACGCCAAGCAGGTAAGTTCCTGTACCGACTGCCGGATCAAGGGTCACAACCTCGGGATCTGCAAATCCTAAACGTTTTCCCAATTTTTCGGATAAGAGCGAATCCACCAATCGAACTTGACATCGAACGACTTCAACTGGGGTGTAATAGGCTCCGGCATTTTTCCGGAGATTTGGATCATATTCAGCAAGAAAATCCTCATAAAAATATAACCATGGATCCTGCCGGCCCCTGCTTAAGGCGCTATCCGGAATCCGCGCGATAACTCGTTGAAGCATTGACAAGGGCGCGATGATTTCTCCACGCGCGATATCGGATGAAAGAACCTGTAAGGCTTTGGCAAGTAGCCCATTCCCTCCACGTAATTTACCAATGGAATCTTCAAGAGAAAGCGTATCTGCTTGATAACTTTTGGCAAGCAGAAGAGAAAAGGTGACAGTCTGGGCGTATGCATCCGCAAAACGCCTATCATCGGCATCAGGGAATAACAGCACCCGCCACTCTTGGGCGACATCCTGTAAAGAGGATTCCGGTTCATGTAAGGCTTCGATGACATCGTCTCGGAGCATCCGGCAAAGAGGTGCCAGGATTGACGCCAATTCTCGTGGTGAGGAAGGCATCTGCGGCTCCCACATGAGGAAGTTCCGCAGAAGGTCAGTCAGTTGTTGCGCATCTTGCTGGGCAACGGCCTCCCGACCATCGGTGACGATATCGCCAGAAAATCGGATAAGATTGCCAATTCGTTCTCCATTTCTGTAGAGCGCCCACTCGTTTCCGTCGGAGTAGAGAATGTTGGGGAGGTCCTTAAAGCGCTCCCATTGTCTTTTGTCGTGCCCTCGATACCGGTCAGGGTTTGCCCCTTTCCCTGGCGCTTTTAGCTCGGCATAGCCAGCAAGAACCCCATCAACGTGGAGTGCGTAATCGGGTTTGCCCAATCGAGGCAGGAGAACCTCCCCTACAGGTGTTACTTGAAGCCGAAAAACGATCTGAGAGTCACCAAGAAAATGCTCAAAGGGACCGCGCAGTTGATCTTCCGGCTCACCCACGATTGTAGCTGTTAAACGGGTTTTAACCTCGCCCGAGAAATCTTTAAGGGCTGCCAGCACGATATCGTTTTCAGTCGGCATCGTTTTTCCCAGCATTTATGGAGGTTGCAGTTTTAAGACCTGAAACTCCCTATCAGCAAAGGATTCGAGAGTTAAGGGCTACTTTGGGATAGACGAGCCGAAGGCGATAGGCGGCTTGGTTGCCGAGCAGGGCTAACAACGGAAGAACCTTTCTGTTGCTCGCTCGACAAAAGTTGGGTTAAAATTGTTATTCGAAGCTGTTTTTTGTTCAGTAATTTCAGCTTGTTTCGAAGGGTTTGAGGCATGGCATTCAAGAGGTCGTCGGTTCGATTCCGTCCAGCTCCACCACACTTTTCAAGGGGTTATCCAGAAATGGGTAACCCCTTAGTGTTTTGGCCCCGCCAACACTGCGCCTACGTTCTTTGTTGGCGGCCCCGGCGGAGCAGTACGATGTTTCGCACCATCAATCCAGCCTGATCACCCCCAGGTGGGGTCGCTTGAAAATTTTCAAGGGGTCGCCCCCTGTTTGGACATTCGGACATCCCAAGTGCATCTCCAGGAAAATCCAGAGATTCAAGCTTGAGGGTGGATACCATCCCCATGGGCCACGCCTCCGTGGCTGCTAGACTGAGCATTGACTCGGGGTTTGACTCAGGGGCAGCCGGAGCGAGCACTACTGCGACGGGATTTCACCCGGCACCCTTGACCCTCTAGAGCTGTCCCGATCCTCCCCACCCCGTCACCTTCCCCTGACCCTCGGGTTCGCGCGGGCAGGCCCCTTCCTGGGATTTTCCCTGCGGCCCCTTTGGGTTTGGGCCTGGGACAGTCCTTCGTCCAGGAGGGGGCATGTATGGGGGAATGTGCGTTTTTGCAGGAACTTACGCTGCGTGTAGACATTCCCTTTCCAAGAGGGACGTGTTTCATTAAGCAAAAGCATTAACGCGTCTGCTTGGTAGTGCATCTATGTCACCATATTGGTGGCTTGTTTTCCTACGCAAGAGGTGGGTATGAACGATGATAATAATTCAATAGCTGAAATTTCGAATGAACTCATGCTGGAGGCAGAAACCCTGTTGGCCGAAGAGCAGAATCATGCAGCATTGGCAGTAAACTATCTTGATTTACTTGAAGCTGGAAATGCTGCAACCATGGAAGAATTTTCCAAAATTATAATATTGAGATTGGATTGTTTTATTAGTGCTGGGTTATCTGTCAAAATAGTTGACATACTGAATGGCTACACTAGAGATAGAAAAGATTTACGCGAAATATTTTATACGTCACAGAGGAATTTAGAAAAAAAGTACTCGGAGGCGCTAGAGATTGCGAACGCGATAGATCAAATAGTCCCTCGCCCAAAAAACATATGGGAGTTGAAGCGGGCAAGCCACGATGTTTTTATTAAGGTTTTAAAACTGTCTCATAAAGAGCATGGCGGTATAATAAACAAGCCAGCCACGGCACATATGGCACTTTTAAGATTATACGTCATCAACCTTCTTGGAAAAATGTCTTCAGGGCGATCGAACAATTTAATAGAATTCGCTAAGGGCGGATATTGCATTGGAATTGCACTGAAAAGTATTGAAATGTGTCGAAATCTGAGTACGGAATCATTTTTAAAAAAAATGCACACGGTTGGGGCGCGTGCCAACAGAAAAGAGCGCGAAGACGAAAAATTCTCTAGTATCAAACTGATAGCAGGTCAAACATGGGGTTATGGATGCAAATTGCTGCACACTCAAATGCTATCACTTTTTGTTAAACTGGAAAAGCTCAATACTGATGATGCAAAGCGTCTCAAGTCCAGGCTTCATGGAGTTGCACCTGTGAATTTTAGATTTGGAGAAGGCGGCAAAAAGCAGATAGATGGCTGTGTTTGTAAAGACAGTGGCGGTTGCCCTCTCGTTAATAGGTATGATTATAAAGAATACATCAAGCTTGATCCGTCATTGAAGAAATAATTGTAATGATATTAGTTTGTTGCTCAAAATGTCGCGGCAGCAAGCTGCAGAAATCCGCTAACGCCTTGAATTAAAATAATTTTTACTGGTGTGACTTTTGTGACATTTGCTCCCTAGCGACTCAGAAGTGCTTTGGCCGGCCATCCCCGTCCGCTAATTCTTTCGCCAGCATTCAGGCCACCAACCCCCCTACCCATCCTCAAGGGCATCGTCCCTTTTTCCCTCACCCCTGTCAGTGTCCGCCCATCGTCTCGGCATCGCCCGGACGAGAAGGAGGATAGCATGGCAAGGGAAACCGTTTTTGCCGAATTGTCGGCCACCCAAGACACGAATCACGGTATCCGTAAGATCGTCCTACGCGCTCTAGACCCGCTAGGCGCTGCGGATCGTGTTGTCGATGCTAAGGGCGATCAGCTTAGGTTCATTCAAGAATTACAAACCCTCTGGACGCATGACGGTCAGCGTTACAGCCCCCTGGCTAACCTCGCCGAGAAAGCTGCCCTGGATGTGCTCGTTGGCGTCCACCGTGAGTTCGTGCCCGGCATGCTCCACGTGACCGAAGACGGACAACCGGTCGAACAGGAAACCATGCGCAAGTTTCAGGCGAAGCTTAGGACACCGAGCATGATCGCGCAGGTTTTGAAGTTTGTCCGGCTTGACCCTCGTGTACATGTCCGCTCCAACAAGTTCGATGCCAACCCGTATGAGATCAACCTTCTCAATGGGTTGCTTAACCTGGAAACACTGGAGTTGGCACCGCACGCCCCTACACAGTTAGTAACAAAACTGGCCCCTGTTTCCTGGAACCCAGAGGCTCTTTGTCCCTATTGGCATGGTTTTATCGATGACATTACCGACCACGACAAGGAATTGGCCGCCTATCTCCAGCGCTTGTGCGGCTACTGCCTCACTGGCTCAACCGAAGAAGAGGTCATGCCTATTCTCTACGGTGGAGGAGCAAATGGAAAGAGCAGGTTTCTGGCTGCCCTGCGGGATATCTTGGGCTCTGGTGAGTATGCGCTGACCCTGGGAACTGGCTCGATCCTTAACTCAAAATATCACGGCATCCGGTGCGACCTTCGGCTGTTGGAAGCCATTCGGACAGCCTTCGCAATCGAAACGAACCAAGAGGCTACCTTAGATGAAGCTGTGGTCAAATCCATCGTCGCCGCCGACGAGATCTCCGCTCGGGCACTTCGTCAAAACCCGGTGCAGTTTGTGCCACAGGCGAAGATCATCATGGCGGTCAACCATCTCCCCGGGCTTGTCGGAAACGACCATGGCATCCAGCGCCGCATCCAGGTTGTGCCGTTTAGAAAGCGGTTCGACGGCAAGGTGAAGAAAGAGGAGATCGAACGCAAGATCCAGTCTGAAAGGGATGGTATTTTCGCCTGGATGGTCCGCGGTTTCGCGGATTGGAAGAGTCAGGGGTTGAACCCACCTGAGGTCGTCCTCAAGGCGACTGATGAGTATCTCCAGCAGGAGGACCAGCTCGGAGAGTACCTTTCGGAACGTACCATCGACGACCCGAGTCTGAAGACCCCGATTCGCCTGCTTTTCGAGGACTACGCAGCATGGGCCAAAGGGGCTGGGGTGAAGGCCGTGAGCCTGCACCAGTTCAGCGACCAGCTCAAAGCCCGAGGTAAGACTCAAGGCCGTGTCCACTCCGGCAGGGTCTGGAACTGTATTGGCCTGCGGCTCCCTTAACGATGAACATGTAGGCGGGGCCCGGTGTGGGCTCCGCCTGACAAGGAGAAAACTATGAACGAACTCGCGTCTGTTTTGGCAGAGTTGGAGGCCCCAGCGCCTGCGAGATCTCAACTCATAACCCTTCAACCGGCACGCGCCAAGGCCTTCGTTCGCCTAGCCATCGAGGTGGTCAAGCTCCATTGCCCGCGTCCGATTTACGTCCAGAACTCGCGGCTGAGCCAACCGATAGGTCACCATGGTTTCTTGGTGGACATTGATCTGGGCAAAATCCTCTCGCCGGTCGGTGGGGAGAAAGGCCCCTCTGTTTCGGAGACTGGCCAGGGGCAGGGGGTCAGCTTCGCGTTCCAGGCCATAGAGGAGGACCTTCGGAGGCTCCTTGCCGTGGCGGGAGGTGCGCAGGTCAGTATCTTTGACCAGGGTGACGAGCTTGTGTTTGCCAACGCCCACACGCAGGCGCGGCTGTTGAAGGCGGTTCCTCCCTCTCCGCCTTTTACCTTGGCGGTGCCCGCCGACGAGCACCGGATTGGGGAAGAGGTCAAGTTGCAGGGCCAGGCCAAGGGAGGGGTCAGGTCCGCCGACCTCGCCGACCTCAAGGCTTACATTGGCAAGTCCCGTTACGTCACGCTGCTGTGCTGCGCAGGTCAATTGGAGCAAGTCCAGGTGCAAGGAAAATCGCCGTTCACCCTCCATGAAGCCTCTACCCCGGCCCTGGAGGATAAGAAGCCGGACTTGGCGTGCGTCAGCCAGCACTTTTTGGCCTTGGCTGGGCAACTGGACCTCCGGATGAGCTTGTTTCGAAATGAACACGGGCTCTGGCTCAAGACCTCGTCGCGAGCGAGTCTGATCGACCACCTCACAACTTACGAATGCCTGTACGAGGGCAGTATTCGCTAGCAACAGGGGGAGGGGGGAGCCTCCCCCTTCCCCGGCTAAAGGAGAGCATGTGCGATACGTTTATGTGGCAGGAGGCGGCACTAACGACGCCGTCGACAGGGCGATAACTCAGCAAACGGGATTGGCCCTGATATCGCTTATCGGAGGTTTTAGGCAGAAGGACTTTGGTTTGCACACAACAGCGAACACTGCCCATCATATCGAAACATTCAAAGAATTGAATATGATGCCAGTCGGTGGAAAAATTGCAATTGATTCAGGAGGGTATTCTTTCATAGTCGGGGACAAAGAGCCTAAAGATCTTCCGGTGATGATTGATTGCTATTCATCATACCTTGAGAGCGAAAGAGATAGGTTTGATTATATATTTTCTCTAGACATACCCTTCAGCATTAAGCATGAAAAGTTCAATACGATAGAAAGCGTTTTCGCGGCGAATAATTCATCAATATGTTCGTCGAAGTTTGTCATATCTAACTGTGAGTCTTTGAAAGATAAATATTTTTTCGTTTGGCACTTCAAGATGCGAGAACAGTTTGTCATTTGGAAGCATTTGTATGCCAACCATGGGCTAGGTGGCCTGGTCCGTAATCATGCTGTAGGCGGTCTGGTTGGCATTAAAGAGGCGGCAAGGATTCAGTTCGCTCCGTTTACGGGGATAAGTTATTATGTCCTGAATAAGCATATTCAAAGTTCATTTTGTGATGCTGGTTTCAGGATGCATTTTCTTGGCGTGTACACAAAGAATGACAGATTCTATATTACGTTTTTGGAAAAGTTATTTAACGAATATCTCAGCGGCAAGGGTGGCGTTGTCATGACATATGATTCAATTAACCCTGTGCATACCGTTAGAATGAACGCCGATGTCCCTTTGTATTGCATGTTTGGTGAAGAGTTTAAGATCTTTCCTTCTTTGTTAGAGGCTCCTGAAGATGTGTTGCGTAGTATCGCTGTTGATGACAATCATGCGAGTTTTATGCTGTCGGAAATAGATCGTCGGCGCAAGGGTCTACGTTTGGAGAGTTCGGCGTCGTTGAGCCCCTTGAACGTGTTTAGTAATCTTGAGCTGGATAAGTTTTTTGAAATGGTCATTGGCCAGTACGATCTTGTGGGTGAACTGCATGCGGCGACAAGCCACACTAATCTAGCCGGGCGCATCAATCGCATATTCGATGACATTGAAAAACTGTATCCAAAAGCATTTTCTCCTCACATGAAGTCCAGCATTGCATTGTCCCTAGAGCGTACGTGGTATTGGCATCGGTGGTTTGTCGGAAAACGCGACGAGGCTAAACTTGACCTTTACATGGCTCAAGAAATTCAGTCGATAAATTTTCCGGCGCACCTGCGATAGAAGTTCGGGTGGATAGTTCCAAAGAGAGCAACGATCATTTTATGTTCAAATTTCCTGTCAAAATTGAAGGTGGAGATAACATGAGCAATATAATCGAAGTCACGCGAACAGTTACCATAAAGGAAAGCCATGAATTTCAGAAAAAGCAATTGGCTTCCCACGGAATGAATGTGGGGCTCCTTTGCGGGCATAGTTGCAAATATTGTAGTACACCGGCTGTCTTGCGTTACAACAAAGTGTTCAAAGACATGGGAATGACATCGTTCCAGGCGCTCCAATCCGGCGCTGCTGTTGTTGACCCGTCAACTCCGGCGCGTGCAGCCAAAGATGCCGTCAGGCTCAAGCAAGGTGATATCGTGATGCTGGCGACGACTACGGACGCGTATTCACCGGAGGCCCAGGTGCATGGCCTTGGCCGGTCCTGCGCTCAGGCGGTGCTTGAGCATTCCCAAGCGAGCCTTCGCATCTTGACCAAGAATGCGGCGGTCGCGAAGGACCTTGATCTGTTCGAGGAACATAAGGACCGGATAATGCTAGGATTGAGCGTCACCGCCCCCGCGTCCAAGGAGGAGGTGGTGGCCCTCCTGGAGCCAAATGCCTCCAAGATATCTGAACGGCTGGACGTGTATCGACAGGCGAAGAAGCTTGGGCTGCGGAGCTATGGGATGCTTTGCCCTCTGCTGCCCGGCATCGCTTCGAGCTACAAGGACATCCATGAGATGATGGAGACCACCTTGGAGTTTGAACCTGAGACGATTTGGTTGGAACCCGTGAACCCTTGGGGAGACGGACTCATCCAGTGCCGGGATGCGTTGGCGGCTGGAGGTTGGGGAGCAGAATCCTACCGGGTGGATGAAATTCGGAGCCGCGAGTTGCATCAGCTCTACGTAGACGACTTGATCGATACAGCTACGAACGTCGCACGAGACCTTGGATGCCTCAACAAACTCAAAATTCTCGTCTACAGCGACGGGAGTGGATACTGTTGCAACGATGAGGCGGTGATCTGGCTCAAGCGCTGAGCCATCCCGCTTCGCAGCCACCGAAAAGGGTAATTGACGGGAGGGGGAAACCCCTCCCTTTGCTTTTCAGGACGAGGAAGTGAGAGCCTTACCCGGTCCCTGGCCCGCCCTATCCCCGCAATCTCTCCCCCGCCCGTGACCGACCCGCCTACCCCAGGCTATCCTCCACTTCTCTCCCAATAATCTTCAACATGAGAAAGGATGGATGTATATGCACTCTATGCACGCTGAAAATGTTCAAGTCGCCGACGTCAGAACAATTCTGTCAGAGGACTTCTCCATCAAAACCATCAACCGAGTCATCATGGCGATAAAAACGTCTTTGCCGGATGCCAGCACCATCGCATTGTCAAATTTGCGCATAATCCTTGCCGAGGACTTCTCTGACAAGAAGATCAATAGGATTGTCATGTCGCTCAAGTGCTTTTGTTTGAAGGCGTACCTGTAGAACCAGAAAGCGAAAACTAGAAGGAACTACCATGCCTGACGAATCCTGGCCCACCATATTCAGTTACACCCGCGCACAGGCAATAGAGGATGGGGTCTTGGTCGACGTCACCGCCGAGGCGAAAGGATACGGGTTCAAGCTACCCTTTGCCATTGGCGACAACCTGTTCAATCGCTACGTCACCCCTCCACCTGGATTGGAAGGGGAGGGACAGTCTCTGTCTGGACGACTGCACGACTTGATGACCCTTGCGGCTCTTTCAGCCCGGAAGGGGCTCCAGCAGGATCGCGCCTACTTCGAAGTGCTGTTTCTGATGAAGCCAGGGAAGCACGAAAAGGTCCGGTGCGTCCTCCATGTTGGCCCTGGCGATCGTGGCGAGCCTGTTCTGACCTTGTGTCTTCCGGAGGACCTGTGAGCACACTGGAAGAAGAAAGGGAGCCGGGGAAGCCGGACCACCTGGATCAGTTGGATGCCCTCATTGAGCACTTTCGGCCCATTGAGCAACTATTTCTGGTGATGGGGGCTGTTGCCCCGGATGCTTTCGGAGGAGCTTCACTGGTCAGGGGCTGTTCTGAAATCGGGCTGAACCTGTCGGTGCAGTTCCGGGAAACCCTGGAGCGTGTTCTCAAGAACCACTGACATGTTCCAGGGATAGTTCCACCACATGACCGAATCGCCGCCCCTGCTCAGTGGGCATCTTGCCTGACGCCAGCCCAAGGAAAGACGTAGACCCTGCCTGAAAGAGAACCAGGGGGGCGGGAATCAACCCTGCCCCCTTCGTCACCTAGGGCTTCCCGTCCCGCTCGCTGTGGTTCACATCTGACAGGGCCTGATCATTCACCGCCATTTCGCCTTATCGAGTAATCCTCGCTGAGGAAACTCGCGATCCTTGTAGCTGTCGAAATCGAATCGGCCAGGGACTGATCCGTTTCCCCTGGATTTGCCGCCGAAAATGACAACTCCGACGGCGATGGCGACCAATACGCCGCCGCCGATGATGAACCATTCCATGCCCTCATGCGTATCAGAATCGCCGTTAGGAATCATCTGGCATAAATCGTACATGATTTAGGGAGGCTGGATCGTGTCGGTCAGGGATGAATCTCACGCAATTCATCTGGAATTGGTATGAATTCGCCGCGTTTCAATTTGAGCCAAGGTGGGAGTGATCACCGAATGTCCTGCGCGGCCCTGTCCCCGTGTGGGAACGCACAAAGTCAAACCCCGGCATTTTTCGCACCGCCCCTTCATTTCCAGGGGGCAGGTGGTAACTCGTTTCCGCCAATGTCTCCGAGGTCAGGGTTGCCCCTGGTCCGCTCCCTCAGACTCATTCAGGCACCGAGCACCTCATCGGCCTCACCCCTCGCTGATGTTCTAACGGAGCAAAGCAATAAAGATATAACCCCATTAGAGTGCTGAAATCTGGTCGCAAGGATCAATTGCGTCGGCCAGTGTCAGGAAACAATAATCAATGGGGGTGCTAATGAGTAACGTCTTAACATGCCAAAGGAACATCGGAATCACTCTTTCGAATGAGTTTGCAAAAAAGCAATTGGCCACACATGCTGTAAATTGCGGACTGATTTGCGGTCATGCGTGCAAGTATTGTTCAACACCGTCGCTGATAAGAACGCATAGATTTTTCAAGGAGAACAAGATCACGTCTTTTGCTGCCCTTGAAAGCGGAACGGCTATTGTCGACTTGTGGACACATTTGCGTGTTCAACGCCAGAGCATGAAGCTTGATAGTAACGATGTCGTGATGATGAGCACGCTTACGGATTGCTGGGCTCCAGAGGCACGAGCGCACGATCTTGGGCGTCATCTTTTGTCGACGATTTTGTCCAAGAGCGCCTGCTCCGTACGGATTCTCACGAAGAGCGCTTCTATCGCGTATGATTTTGACCTGATATCGAAATATCGCAATAGGGTGATGGTTGGTTTGAGCATTACTGCTCCGGTTCACAATGAGCACCTCGCGAAGATCATCGAGCCGAATGCCTCCAGCATCACCGAACGCTTGCAAGCACTGCATCTGGCTCGGGACATGGGCATTCGAACCTACGGAATGATATGTCCAGTTCTGCCTGGTATTGGCACGTCGCAATCAGACTACGAATGCATGCTCGATTCTGTTTTGGCTGCAAAACCTGAAACGATTTGGACTGAACCTTTGAATGCGCGAGGGCCTGGGATCGTCAACTGCGCCAAGGCGCTTCAACAGAAAGGGTATGGATTGCATGCTCACGAATTCGATATGATCCGGTCATCTCACTTTCATCAATTGTACGTTGAAGACTTGATCAATACCGCAACCAATGCCGCCATCTCCAGGGGTTGCTTGGATCAGCTCAAGATTTTGGTTTACTCTGATGGTGACGGATACAGTGTCAATGACGCAGCAGTGATCTGGCTGAAGCGGTGAGCGTTAAAAGAGGGCCATCAAGTGAAAAATTGGTGGCCCTTCTTCAAAGGAAATCCGAAATGAATACTAATCAAACCGTCAATACAAGCAGTAAGAGCGCAGTCGCTCAAGATACAGATCTTAAGACGATTAACATTCAACAGCGTATCCCCAATGCGCCAGTATCAAATGCGTCTGAATTGCCGCATCGGTATCTGTTTGCGAAGGACCTGAGCCTTGTGAAATCGACTGATGCAGGCGGGATACGGCTTTCACCATGCCCAATCGTGATTAGCGAATGTTCGGAGAACAGGTCTACGGGGTTGCATTATGTCACATTGGCCTGGATGCGCGACGGGAGGTGGCATCAGCATCAAATTGAACGCGGAGTCATCGCAAGCAAGACCAGCATTGTCGGATTGGCAAATTACAACTTCCCCGTCACGAGCATTAACGCAAATGGAATCATCGAGTATCTTCAAGAATATGATCGGGTTAACAGTGGCAACATCCCGAAGACGTTTGTGGACGGCCGCCTGGGTTGGACCGAGGACATGGCGGGGTTCCTCTGGGGGCACTCGTACTTGAGTGGGACTTCCGCCAGTAAACTTCCCGGCCAGGCCCCGGTGGTTCGTTTCAAGGGTGCTGACCAGGGAGATGAGCAATTTGCCAATGGCTTTGCTCAGAAGGGAAGCTTCGCCGCCTGGGCCTCCATCGTCAATGAAGCCCTGGAGTACGCTGACGTCGCCTTTGCGCTGTACACGTCCTTGGCCGCGCCATTGCTTCCGATCCTGGGGGTGGACAATTTCACCCTCGAACTCTGCGCTCCAAGCTCCTCAGGGAAAACCACCGCGCTGATGCTGGCGGCATCGGCATGGGGGAATCCTTCGTTCCATGCGGGTTCATTCATCAACACATGGAACGGGACTGACAACAGGATCGGTAGGATGGCGGCTCTACTTAATGGACTGCCGTTGTTCCTGGACGAAACCAAACTAGCTAGATTGCAGAACAAAAAGAACAAGTACGGCAGTGACCTCGTCACTGACACCATCTACATGATCGCATCCGGCATGGATAAGGGCCGAGCGACCCTCCGTGGCTCTGAACGGGTGCAACCGTTCAGGACCATCCTCTTCTCAACTGGAGAGACGCCAAGCCTGGACCTGAGTACAGACGGTGGTGCCAGGGGCAGGATCATCGACCTTTGGGGCAACCCTTTCCTCAGGACAGACGCTGAGAGCAAAGCTGTTGTCACCAGGACCAAGACAGGGGTCACTGACCACTTCGGCCATGCTGGACCTCGCATGGTTCAGTTCATCCTGGACCATCGGGACCAATGGCCTCTCTGGAAGGAAGCGTATGCCGAAGCGAATGAGCTTCTTACGAAATCGCCGGGTTTGACGCCTGTTGAAATGCGACTTGGTGAATACTTTGCCGCTGTCGCTACTGCGATTGCAGTCATCCATGCGGCTCTACCTGAACTGAAACGGAGCACGCCAGTACGAAACCTACTCGATTCAGTCTGGTCCAGGGCAATGAATGAAGCAAAATCTGCAGATATTGCTTCTCAGGCGTTTGGGTGCGTAGAGGAATGGATTAGCAGTAATCAGAATCGAGTGTATTTACCAGCCGAGGCGCGTCAAAATATCCCTTGGTCTGGTGACATGCATGGAGCGTATTGCGACGTGACTGACGATGGAGAATGGACATTCGCAGGGTTAACGAAAACGATTCTGGATGATATACTTAGAAAGAATGGATTTAAAGCCTTAGAAGTGGTCCGTCTCTGGAAGGACAAAGGCTGGCTCATCACCGATGACTGGTCCAAAGGGTATCAGCGAAAGGTCGTCATCCCTAAAACTGCTGGCGAGTCGAAGAACGTAATAGTGCCAATGTACTGCTTCAGTGCCAAATCCTTTTGGGACGGACGGGGAAGGACCAGTCCTAAATAACTTGTACGTTCCAAATTTTTGCATCCCAGCCACCCTGCTCCTGTGACTGTTCAATGTGTACATGTAATTCTTATTCTTATTGTACGTTCCAAATAACTAAAATATATTTATTATATATAATTATTATTATGATATCATTATAATATAAATAGCGACGGTGGTGGCAGATTTTTGTTGGGTATTTGGAACGTCGAAGCCGCTGGCGATTCCAGTTCTATGGAGATGAAGCTTTTGAATAATAACTATGCGAAGGAGAAAGCGACATGGTCTTCTTGAACTTCCTAAAAGGTTTAGGACTTGACCTAGAGACGTTCTGCCCATTCGACATTGAAGTGGTCAATGCCGAGTCAGGTGTCTCTTGCGATGACGACATAGAAAGTGTCAATTCGTTTCATAAAGATTATTATGCAAACAGTATGGCTCTTGCCAGTGGTGATGAGCTTCAAATGAATCGTGTCCAAGTTGATCAGGCCAGTAATGTTCAGTCGTCTGCGCCAAATATGGTTCCGAATGACAGGTCCTGCTCGGACTGTGATTTCTGTCAGCCTGATGAAGATTTCGAAACAGGGTCTGATGGGATGCGTTGCTCTGTCATGGGTTTTGTTATTGCCGACGCCAAACAATGTGCTTCAACGTGTTCGAGCTATTACTGTCCTGAGCCAGTTGAGGATATGTGACGCAGCTAGCGGGTGTCCTGCAGCTGGGTTGAAAGATTCGTGGTCTGCGAGATTTGAGGCATTTTGATAACATAAAGCGAAAGATGTCCTCCCAGGTCGCCAGTATTTGAGTCATCGACATCGTCGAAAGTTTTGCCTCGCTTAACAAAATAACAATTATGTCGCGTCTGCGCCTGCAAATTCTGTATATCTATTTTGAATTGCGACGATGTCAATGACAAATACGATGTCATTTTGAGTCGCGTTCATAGAGATATTAGAGGGTATCGTACGGTGGCTGAGCAAGGCCCTTGGCTTTTCGGAGTCAAGGGCTTTGTTCTTTACAGGAATGCGATGGAGAACAGGACAACTGACGAAAAGGAGGCACTATGGTTTTGAGAGTCGTCATGGTTCTCATTGAATCAAAGCTTGCGAGGGAAATACTGAAGCAAGCCCTAATCGTTGTCATTAAAAGATCAATCTGACCCCGTTTCAGCACGGAGGGGTTTGTCCTCTCCGTCTCTTTGTATCTATCTTGTTTATTGTTGACTGGAAATATCAGCCTTATGTTGAATATAAGGCTTATCACAAGGCAAATGTGGACGAAAAGTATCCAGTGAAATAGTTCTAGTAAGTCGTAGCAAGCAAAAGTGACAAAGAGCTTCTTGTCCAGATTGCCTCGGCGCAGTTGCTTCAATCTCCGTCCACGCCACCAGCTCCACAGACACTCCTCCAAATCTCCAGCCTCCTGCTCTTTCTGGGGCTTCCCCAGGGTTGACCCTGCCCCGGACCCGAAAACCCCGTAGGAGCGATCCTCGGCCCAACGAACGTTTCCGCCTGTCGCAACGGGAAAGCTTCTTCCTCCCTATGACATTATTCGAGTCATATCATATAGATATTAGATTCTTATACCACCGCCTAAAACAAAGGAGGCAATATGTCAGCGAATAAGGTTCAGCCCATTGAGGGTGAAGAGTTCGATGGCGTGGGCGAAAAGAAGCGCCCTGAGTCGAAGTACAATGCTTCGCTTCTCAGGGAGTGCATCAGGGAAGGTCTCGACGCGAAGTCCATCATGGAAAAGATGAACATTACGCACAAGCCGACTCTGAAGCACTTCGTCCTCAAGCTCATCAGCCAGGACAGGCAGTTTTACGACGTCAAAGGACTCTATCTCAAGAGTTCTGCACGTCCCTACGTCAACAAGAAGGGCGAGGTGCGGATCAACGTCAACAAGCTTGATCTGGGAAGCCTCGACGTCAATGAAGGCGACGAGTTCGCCGTCACTGTCGAAGACAATCGGATCATCCTGACGGTGATCTGAAATCAACCATCTACGAATGCCATGCTCTAGAGAGGTGGCATTTTCTTCTGTTTGAATCCTGCCTTCTCTCCTCCGTGCAACATAACTTCTGATTCGCAGCCTTCAGAATGGTCACTCCGATTTTCTGGCAGAATGCACAAAGTAATACAGATATCATTGGTATAATGTGACAACTCTACAACGGAGGAAAGAACGATAATAGATAGAATCGTACATTGGAGGCGCGTTACGGCATAAGGTGTTGTATTGCAACGGGATACTCCAGGCTTAGCTGGACGGTCCCAGCCAACCCCTGTTTTGAATCTACGATTTAGTTGGGTTTGGAAGCGAAAAACAACGTTGCAAAGGAGGTGCTCATGAAAGTTGAGCCCATTATCGACCTCAAGAACATCAAGAGCATCAAGAAGCTCTTGGCGGATCAGCCGCGTAACCGGCTACTCTTTACCATGGGGGTGAACTCTGGGCTCAGGGTCCAAGATATATTGGCCTTGAAAGTATCAGACGTGAAGTATTGCAAAATTGGCGACCGCGTCTGCCTCAAGGAAAAGAAAACTGGCAAAGAGAACATCTTCATAATGAACAAGGAAATCAAGTATGCTCTCACTGAGCACCTTGCAACTTCGAAACTCGAAGATGAGCATTTCCTGTTCAAGAGTCGCAAGGGGAAGAATTATCCGCTGACCACGTATGCTGTCACGATGATGGTACAGCGCTGGTGCGACGAGATCAATCTTCAAGGCAACTTTGGAGCACATACATTGCGAAAGACGTGGTGTTACCATCAACGCAAAACATTTGGCGTTTCATGGGAGTTGTTGGCCAAGAGGCTCAATCACAGTAGCCCCTCGATAACGCGAAGGTATCTTGGGGTGCAGGATGAAGAGGTGGAAGAAATCCTCCTCAACGCATTGTGATCAAACACTTTAGCAGGGTCAGAAATGGCCCTTTTCATTATCAGGAGAATCGCCATGAGTACTAACCGCTATACATCGTTGGAAACTTTGCAGCACGCCTCTAATATCGAGAATATGTTGCGTTTGTTGTGCATGATTCCGAATCTTCAGATTCTGGTTAAGATGAATGAAGAACATGACTATCCGTTCGAATCTAGTGAAGACGGACATTATTCTGAACTGCTTCTCGGAGGCCATAGTTTGACGATCAAGTTCTGTCTTGATGTGTAAGGTCTAGTTATCCGATTCCGGGGCGATCGATCTGGTCGTCCCTTTCTCTTCAATAGTCATCTGCAATCACCACCAACGGAGGGTGCTCAAATGGGCGTCTATCAACGCGATGGACGGTTCATGGTCTATTGGCACGAAGAAGGTAAGAGGCGGGACAAGTCCTTCGGTAGGGGCGAAGTGGCCCGTCTCCAGGCTGAGGCGTTTGATCTTGCGATTCAGGAAGCGAAAGCGAATCTGAATGTGCCTGTTCAGGAGGCGCAGGTCACTGAGCCGGGGGCGGACCCGGTTGCGCACCAGGATGAGCCGGGGACTAGGCCTGGAGAAATCCAGGCTGAAATGCCGCTGGCGACGTCGGTAGCGACGGTGGCTGCTGTCGTCATCCCTGCCAAGGGGGTCACCTTTGGTCAGTTGTCGATGATGTACCTGGATCACCTTCGGGTGTCGGGTCGGACGCCGAAGCACATCGCCAACCTCGAGAACCTGCTCAATAGCATGTTCTTCGACATCCTTGGTCGTGACACCCTGGTCGAGGGCATGACGTACCTGAAGGACATCGTCCCGTTCATCAAGGAGATGCAAGGGATCAGTCATCAGACGAAAAGGCCACGGTCCCAGTCCTGCGTCAATCGCTACTGCGACTACCTCGACGCGATATTCAACTTCGGCATCGAGATGGAACTCATTGCCAGGAACCCGATGAAGGGTCGGAAGAAAGCCAAGGAGAAACCTCGGGACGTCCAGGTCGGCGTTGATGACCTGCGCCGGATCATGGAGTGCGCTGAACCTCATGTCCGGTGGGCCATGGAGGTCTGCTTTAACCTCGGGACTCGGCCTGGTCCTTCGGAGCTTTTCGCACTGCGCTATGAAAATGTGGATTTCGGCGCTGGCACGGTGCGGATTTTCGCTACCAAAACGCAGACCTATCGGACTGTCCCGGTAACGGCGGCATTTCTGGATCGCCTTCGAGAGATGAGGAGGTTTTCAAGGTCTGGGTACATCGTTGAATATGACGGGAAGCCGGTGACGACGATCCGGAAGAGCTTCAACAAGGCCTGCGTGAAGGCTGGAATCACCGTGGATGTCAGGATGTATGACCTACGCCATCTCTTCGCGACGACGATGTTGGCGAATGGAGCAGACTTGGCGGCGGTGTCGAAGCTGATGGGTCACTCGACAGTGAAGATGACCGCCGATGTCTACTATCACTACTTGGAAGGTGAGAAAGAACGGGCTGTTAGCAAGTTGCCCAGCTTGATTGCCGTTTAACATGAACCGGGGCAGGAGTCTTGTAAAGGGATTCCTGCCCCTATTTTTGATGAGGAGAACTGTCATGGTGAGATATGGCGAAACTAGTCAATGTATGGATTGTTTACGAGAGTTCACGGGACACTTTGACGACGACAGCGAAGTTATTCTTTGTCCCAAGTGCAACATGGAATTTGAGGGCTATGTCGCTGGAGATGAGTCGCGTAGCTATGGCCTCAGGTGGTGGAAAGAGTTCATTAATGTTCATGGGGGGCGCGCCGAAAGAGAGAAGATGTCGAGGTTCCAGCTTATTGATGAAATGCTTGTGTAATTGCGTTTGAGCGAAGGGGGATCAGGCCGGTGTGCGGTCTGGTCCCCTTTTATTTACCCCGAACGAAAGGGTAAGGTGGGAGTAAAGAATAGGCGGATACGTTTGAGGCTTGAACAGGACGGGGGGATGCCCTCGAACTCGGCTACAAAGGTTTGCCAGAGTCTTTGGACCAATGATGTTTGTGTCGTCGGTTTCACAAAGAATGCTAAGTAAGAAAATTCATTATTCCTATTGCAAAATTTTAAAAAACTGGCATCTGATTGAATGAATATTCAGTCGAATTTTACGTGGGGGAAGGTCGTGCCTAAAGAGACCATTGGAAAGATTGTTAGTTGTGCAATTAAGCTTTGTGCAAACAAAGGGATTGCTAATGTCAGCATTAACGACATTTCAGAGAAAGCTGGCATTGCTGCTGGGACAGTAATGTATCATTTCAAAACAAAGAATAACCTTCTATTTGTTGCAGCAAGGAGTGTGTTTTACGAACTCTTTGATAATGCTACAATTGCTATTGGTTCTGGTGGTGATTGTGAGTCAATAATTAAATTTTTAAACTCATACTTTGACTACGCAGAAAGCAATATTGAAAAAATAATATATGTATCACGGCTAGATCCGTTTTTTTCATTGGATTTGAAAGAATTTCCTAGCGCAGATTTGGCTTTAGTAAGAGATAGATATCTTGCTCTAATGGTGACTTGCCTTCAGGAAGGTGTCAGCTCTGGACGCTTTAAAGACATAGACCCCAAGGAATTCGCTGCTTTAATTTGGGCAACCTTAAGGGGTGTATCGGTTCTTGTGGGAGAAGGCTCTGATATCAGAATCCTTAGACGTCAGCTTGTTGAATCCATTGAAGCCAGAATGGTTTGTTAACGACCCATGGGGTTTGCTGCGGTTAGCATAATTGAAGGATTAAACAGAGGAGCAGGTAATGAAAAACCTGAAGCTTGGCATGAAGATCGGCCTGGGATTCGGCATTCTTATACTCATAGCAGCCCTGCTAGGTGGCATGGCCATGGTGAACATGCTCTCCGTAGGTACTCAGGCGGAACGCCTTGCCCAAGAAATAGCACCTGAAGTGGCCATCGCCAATGATGTAGAGCGGGATTCTCTCCATACAATGTATGCCATGCGCGGGTATGCATTTACCGGTCAGGAGGCTTTCTGGGCACAGTCTGAGAAAAGCTTGGCTGATGTAGAGAAAGACTTGGCGCGGGCACGAGATCTTGCGCAGAAGTATCCCAAGCTCGTTAAACTTCGGGAAAATGCAGACAAAGCTAGTGCGGCTGTATCCGAGTACAAACGCCTTGCAACGCAGACGCACGACATTGAAAAGGCGATGGATGAAGAACGGAAGATGATGGACAGCACAGCCCAAGCGTTCGTCAAGCACGGTATGGGGTACATGGATACCCAGCAGGATAAGTTCGCCAAGGAGATCGATGGGAAACTTGAGCCCGCTAGACTCAAAGAACGATTGGATAAAGTATCCACGATGGCGGATGTTATGGAAACCGGAGGCAATATTCGCGTTGCCAACTTCAAATCGCAAGCCCTGCGCAGCCCCGCCATTATGCAGGAGGCGTTGAAGCATTTTGAAGAGATCGACACCAAGTTAACCAAGATTCGCACGCTAACAAAGATAGATGCCGACCTTCGGGAACTAGACGACATAAAGAAAGCGGCCGACGGCTACAAAGAGGCTATGACAGCTTTCCTGAAGAACTACATGCTCATGGAAGAGATTGGCAAAAAGCGCGGTGCTGCCGCCGATGCTGTCCTCAAGGCAGCGGAGGAAACATCTACCTATGGTGTGAAGACCACAGAGGAACTCACCCATGAGGCTTCAAAAAGCCTGTCCACTTCTTCAACCGTCATGGCAATCGGCTTGGTGATCGCGCTCATCATCGGTATTGTCGTGGCCGTATTCATCACCAAGGGCATCACAGGTCCGGTAATCCAGGGAGTCACCTTCGCGCAAAAGATGTCCGAGGGAGACATGACGCTCGAGTTGGACGTGAACCAGAAGGACGAGATTGGTATGCTGGCGGATGCTCTTCGAGAGATGACTAGCCGCCTGAACGAAGTGATGGGCGAGGTAGTAGAAGGGGCCAATAACGTGGCCTCAGGCTCGCAGCAGCTCTCGGCTACCTCGGAATCGCTCTCCCAGGGGGCTTCAGAACAAGCAGCCAGCGTCGAGGAAGTCTCCTCTTCCATGGAAGAGATGGCCTCAAACATCCAGCAGAACGCGGACAACTCTGTGCAGACCGAGTCCATGGCTCTGAAGGCCGCAAAGGACGCCGAGGAAGGCGGTCAGGCCGTGGCCCAGACCGTGGGAGCCATGAAGCAGATCGCCGAAAAGATCTCCATCATCGAGGAGATCGCTCGCCAGACCAACCTCCTGGCTTTGAACGCCGCTATCGAGGCGGCCCGGGCCGGAGAGCACGGCAAGGGCTTCGCGGTTGTGGCAGCCGAAGTGCGCAAACTGGCCGAACGTTCCGGGCACGCTGCAGCGGAAATCTCTGCTCTCTCCTCAGACTCCGTGGCTGTTGCAGAAAAAGCCGGTGTCATGCTCACGGCCATCGTTCCGGACATCAAGAAGACCGCCGAGTTGGTCCAGGAAATATCGGCCGCCTCGCGCGAGCAAAACGCTGGAGCCGACCAGATTAACAAGGCAATTCAGCAACTCGACCAAGTCATCCAGCAGAACGCCTCGGCGTCGGAAGAGATGGCCTCCACCTCGGAGGAACTCTCCAGCCAAGCCGAACAACTGCTCTCCACAGTGAGCTTCTTCAGGCTAAAGGGAACCCACGGCATGCGCCGCCAAGCTCCCAAAGCCCTTCCGGCCGGTCCGTCAACACCCAGGCCCAAAACCACGCTGAAGCGTCCGGTCTCTCCCAAGGGCGGAGTGGTCCTAGATCTGGCTGAGGAAACGCACGACGCTGATTTCGAAAAATTCTAGCGAAGGAGGCGCCCGTGAGTGACACCACAAACCAATTCTTGACCTTCACCCTTGCGGATGAGGTATTCGCGCTGGATATCTCGTCCGTCCGGGAAGTCCTGGAGTACACCACCATCACCAAGATGCCCCGTACTCCCGAGTACATCAGGGGCGTAATCAACCTGAGAGGGCGGGCTGTACCCGTTGTAGACATGCGGCTTAAGTTCGGGATGTCAGAGACGGAGCACACGGTTGATACTTGTATAATCATTGTTGAAGTCCGACTCGCTGGAGATGAGGTCGTCCTTGGAGCTCTTGCAGACTCTGTTAAAGAAGTTATGGACATCGAACCTAATGATATTGAGCCAGCCCCCAAGATGGGTACTTCTGTCCAGACAGACTTTATAAGAGGTATCGGAAGGCATGCTGATGGCTTTATAATCATTCTCGACATCAATAAGATCTTTAATGAGGTCGAGCTTGCAGAGATAGCTGCATCAGACTCGGGTGGGCAGGCTGCGGCGTGATCATAATCTGGGGAAGTTACACAACGTTTAGATCACATAGCCAAAATGATTGAGCAACTATTCCTTTGGAATGTTCAGGGGAAGTGTGTTGAGGGTAAAAAGGCTTTGTTCCGAAGATAATCATCGGAGAGCATATGAAATCAATACCGGCTACCCTTTTTATAGTGATTTGTATGATGGTTTTCTCCAGCAACGCATCACTTGCTAGTCCCAGCGATACCTCTGGCAAGCCGCCACCTGATAAAATTATTGCGTGGCTCAACGAGGGGAACAGTCGATTCGTACTTGGAAAAAGCAAGCATCCTCACATGGATTCAAAACGTATCATGCAGGCGAGTACGGAAAGTCAGGGAAAGCATGCCTTAGCCACCGTTTTGTCCTGCTCAGACTCACGAGTGCCGCCAGAGATTGTATTCGATACAGGAATAATGGATCTCTTCGTGATACGGGTGGCTGGAAACGTGGCCAATACGGATGAGATCGGTACCGCGGAATATGGGTTGTGCCATGTGAATACCCCAGTGCTGGTCGTTCTGGGCCATACCCAATGCGGAGCGGTTACAGCCGTTACTCAAGAAGTTACCGGTCATGGCCATCCCTTGGAGCGCAATATCCCACCACTGGTGTCTTCAATTATTCCTGCTGTTCACCGTGCCATCGCTGAGCACCCAGACCTTAAAGACGATTCCCTTATCAAACGGGCCATCGAGACGAACGTTTGGGAAGTGGTTAGGAATTTATTTCTCAAAAGTCCGGCAGTCCGTGACCTTGTAAAAAATGGCAAGGCAAAGGTCGTAGGTGCGATCTATGACATGGACACTGGAAAAGTTAACTGGCTGCCCGCCGAAAAAGTACCGGCGATCCTGAAAGAAGTGGAAGCTTCTCCGGACAGAGCTATCGGGGCTATGTATGAACAGAGCAGTCATGTTGCTGAGAAGCCAACAGAGAACAAGCCAACGGTGTCTTCCGAGGATCAGTCGCTGGCTCCAAAGGTTAGAGAACTTGCGACCAAGCTTGACTCTAAGACGGCTGAAGCTGCCTCGGAATTGAAAGATGTCAAGGACAAGATTGATTCGCTGGCAGCACAGTTGAAGAGTATGACTAATCCCGGGAAGGTAAGCACTGGCGATACAGGTTCAGAAACGAGTAAGGCTCTCTCCTCTGACTTGAAGAATCTCAAGGCAGGAATTGAAACAAGGTTCGCCTCGTTCGAATCGTCGGCCAATTGGATGTTCTGGACGCTCGGGTCACTTGTCGTTCTGAGCATCATTTGCTTTAGTTTGTTGTTTTGGAAACTTGGGAGTCTTGGTTCCCAACAGGAAGCTCTCAGAGGCAAGGTGCGAAAAGCATTTGATCACCTCAGTAACGACATAAAACGTATGGGCGGGTAAGTTTCTTGAACTGTATACTCCCAGGATGAACGGCATGCAGCATAGTCTTGTTCACCGATCGTTAAAAATCAGCCCCAACAAACACAAAGGAATCTATAAATAAAGTAGTTTCATTAGTTGGCAAAAAAGCAAAGTATTAGTCGTTTTTGAATAAAAAATTTTATATTGTATAAGAAACAAAAAACTATTTGTTAAAACTAATGTGATTTTGATAAAAGATCAAAAAAAGCTATGCATAGTTCTGGATTGTTTTTACACTTTTCAAACAAAGAAATTGTATCAAGGTCATAACCGGCTAGACTGGCCAGATCATTCTTGCTCAGTATATGACAATTCATTGACCACCCAATGAACAAACGGTTTGGAGAGGTGCCTTCTGCCATGAGAGTAATATTGTGATGCCGAGAGTCGTTTGATATTTTTTCATAGAGTTTTTTTACGTTGACTTTAGGTCCTTCAATGTACTGGATGAAAACTCCATGGTGATAGATTAAGTGCCCTGTAATCCTGTTCAATCTGTTATGATTCTGTGATTGTTTTTGAATATTCCGTATCTCATTCTCGTCAACAATCGAATCCGAGACGCTTGCGTATATAATGAAATGTACATCATCATTTGTAACACAAATGTTACTGACGCTTTTTGTGATTATTTTATGCAGTTCTTTCTCTGGCATCGGCTTGCAAAAGAGATAGCCTTGTCCGGATTGTACACCCAAAGTAAGCATCTCATTTAGTTGATCTTCATTCTCGATCCCTTCAGCGACCATATGGATGTTTAGAGATTTTGCCATTCGACTGATTGCAGCAACAATAGCGTGGTTCTCTTGGCTCTTGTCGATGTCTAAGACAAACATTCTGTCAATTTTAAGAGTGTCTATATTGAGTCGTACTAGTTGAGCCAAGGAAGAATAGCCTGTTCCAAAATCATCAACAGCTACTTTAATTCCAATCTTTCGAAACTCCTCTAACGTTTTAATATTCCTCGTAACATCTGACATCAAGGCTGTTTCTGTTATCTCGAGTACTAGTTTGTTTGAGTTAGCTCCCGTGGTTCGAATCGTTTTCTCAAAAAAGTTGACGAGACTTTCATCAGCGAATTGTCTGGCTGATAAGTTGAACGTTATGTATGGAGATTGATCGCCAAACTTTGCCTCCCAGCGTCGTTGAGTCTTGCATGCTTGCTCAAACACCCATCTTCCAATTTGTAGGATGCTGCCATTCATTTCAGCGATCGGAATGAATACTGCTGGAGAGACCGGCCCATCTGGAGAGTTCCAACGTAGTAGCGTTTCTGCTCCTGAAATAGATTCACTTTCAAGAGATACTATAGGCTGAAAAACCACTTGAAATTCATTTTTTTCAAGTGCAAAGCGGAGATTTGTAGATATAGAAATGCGTTGAATTGCTGCTTGTTGTAGTGATTCGTTAAAGAAATTCCAACCGTCACGCTTATTCTGTTTCACAGTATGCATTGCATTGTCTGCAGAGCGCAACAGATCTTCGGATGAATGGGTTGTTCCATGCCCCAGTGCTATCCCGATGCTCGCTGTGACAACCAATAGTGTGGATTTATACTCTACAGGTAGCCGAATTGCCTGGTTAATGCGTTCAGCAAGAGATGCCATGTCAGATGGGTCTGAAACATATTCGCATAGGATTACAAACTCGTCCCCAGAGAAACGAGACACAGTATCACCTGGTCGCACATTTTCTATAAGCCTTGAAGAAAGAGTCTTTAACAGATGGTCGCCAGCATTATGTCCATGCCTGTCATTTATAGATTTGAAGTCGTCGAGATCAACAAATAGCAAGGCAATGTTTTCTTCTCTTCTTTTCGAGCGGGCCAGAGCGTTTTCAATTCGTTCGTGGAGGAGTTCACGATTAGGTAGACCCGTCAATACGTCGTGAGAAGCCTGCTTTGTGAGCATCTCCTGATGCTTTTTTACTTCCGTCAAGTCCTGTAGTGTTGCCACCAACACCCAGTCATCGCCACTTCTGAACTTGGCTATTGATGCTTCTATCGGGAAAAAAGTGCCATCTTTTCTATATCCAATTCCTTCACCCTTCTTTCCCATGACCATTTCATTAAATTCATTTTCAAGAAACATTTCAATATATTTGTTATGTCGTTGGCGCAAATGCGGAGGAACAAGAAAAGACATGTTCATTCCAATCAATTCACTTTCTGCATACCCAAAAAGCGAGGAAAGAACTCGATTTACAGCCGTTATAGTTCCAGAAGAATCGGTTGCCAGTATGGCCATCCCAGCTAGATCCAGAATCTTCTTACTGTCGTCCTTCTTGTTTTGACCTTGAACAAGATCACGAGCTAGTCGAGATGCCTCATTCGGGGCTGATCTTCGAGAAACCCTCTTGTGAGTTTCAAAAAGTTCTTTGTATCTTTTAGGGATTTCTGGTGCAATACATCCAAAATTTTTGACTATAGAAAAACTACCATCACTTTTGCATTTAGCTAAATAGCTGTTTACGTGGGCATGATGGATGTCTGCATTCATAATGATTTCACCCTGTGGTCCAAATATCCGAGTAGATTCCAAAGCTTCAACCACAGTGTCACTCTCATGAGTTCCAGACCTATGTACCGCGTCAACGAATGCCAAAACACAATTATATGTGGCTTCTCCAAAGTTGGTTAACGTTCCATTGCCATCAGGCCATAATCCATCAACCCCACGAAACTGCTTTAGCCTGTCGAGAAATATTGCGTTTTCTTTTGTTTTTACCGACATGAAGTACGTATTTGATGAATAAAGCCCTTCGCGAACTTCTGGAGTTAAATGTGACACCATGACCTCATCATAGTGCCCCATGACTACAGCCATATGTTTTTTTAAACCACGATCATGAAATTTATTGAGCATCAGCAACTGATCTAACCCGGCAAAATATGGAACAAAAACGTCAGCTCCTGAACGAGAAACATTATCTAAGACCCATTCAATTTCATCGTTGCTTATCCCAAGAGATAGATACTGCTCTCCTACAACTTCACCACCGATACGCTCTAAAGACTGTTTAGCTGCATCAATCGAACCGCGAGGCCACTCGTAGTTATTCCCAGCAAAGTACATCTTCATCCCATAATTATCTGCCATGTAGGGAATCATTTTATCGATTTGCTGGTTCGGAAGCGCCGCAAAATGAAAGAAGTAACGGTTATAAATGCTTCCTTCATAAAAGGAAAAATTGAGATAGGGAATCTTGAAAGGCACAGAGACATGCTCAGCTACGGCGATGCGAGAGTTGGACAATAGATTCCCAATGAGGGCATGACAATTGTCTTTTTGCACTAGCTTTTTTGCAGCTGGAACGGCGTGTTCTGGCAAACTGCCATCATCAGAGATAATTATTTCCAGCTTTTTCCCTAGCACTCCTCCTGAGTCATTGACCAAATCTGTGGCGATTTGACCTGCCCTGGCAATGTCCTGCCCGTACATAGAAACAATCCCCGTGAGTGGGGCAAGGAGTCCTAACCTAATAGATTCTGAAGAAATTTTTCTCATTTTATTTTGATATAATACGCGAGCAATTTTTTCAAGTCGCCATGTGAGCAGGTTTGGGCCGTCCAGAAACTGATATCTGCCTTTTCTTCGGAAAGAGTAGCGAGGATCGAAAAATAATGCGGGAGTCCCTACTTGTTCAAAACGCAGTATGGAAACATAAGAGGATACTTCCTAGTGAGTCGAATTCTTAGGCAAGCAGCTCTGGAGCAATCACAACATACGGAGAGGTGAGCGAAATGAAGGATTTGCGTCTGGGGGTCAAGATGGGAATCGGATTCGGCTTTGTCCTGCTGCTTACCTGCGTGCTGGGTGTCCTGGCCATCGTGAACATGCGTTCGGCCGAGGAAGGCTCTGAGCGAATGAAGCTTGAGCTGGTCCCGGAAGTGGGCATAGCCAACGAGGTGGAGATGCATGTGCTGGCCACCATGTACAACATGCGGGGGTACGCCTACAGTTTCGAGGGGAAGTATTACGACCAAGCCATGAAGGACATCGCCGAGGTGAAGAAGTCCCTGGAGGAGGCCAAGGCCTTAGCCGGTAAATATCCATTATTGGTGAAGCTTCGCGACGGCGCCTCCGCCGCCATGGACAAAATCCTGGAATACGAGAAGCTGGCCGCCGAAACGAAAAAAGGTGTCGACAATGAGCTGCAAGCCAAAGCTGAACGATTCAAGGCTGCAGCGGAATTCGTGGCCGTTTGCCAGAATTACCGTAAGGGCCAAGACGCTAAATTCAAGAGTGAAATTACAAAGGATGTTGCAAACGAGAAGCTCGTCGCCCGGCTACAGAAACTCGGCCTCATAACAGAGATATCCGAAACTGCCGCAGACATCCGTATAAAAGTGCTTACCGGAGACGCCACTTCGGATATCAAACAATATGAGGCTGCCAAGGCGCTGTTCCCCACTATCGAGGCGGATGCGGCCCAGCTTAAGGCGAGTTCCTTAGACCCGGCTGACATACAGGGCATGGATGAGCTCTTGGCCGCAGCTGGTAAGTACAAGTCCCTCCTGGAAAAACAGGCCGGGCTAACGAAACTGCGTCTCGAACTGAACCAGGAGCGCAACGCCACGGCGGAAAAGGTCCTTGAAGTCGCCAAGGCGGTGGCCCAGACCGGCATGACCCAGATGATCAACCAGGCGAACGAGGCGGATGAGAAGCTGGGGCAGTCGCGGATTGTGTTGAGCGCGGGCCTGGGAGTGGCCCTTCTGGCCGGATGCATCATCGCCGTGTTCATGACCAGGATCATTACGGGTCCGGTGCTTAAGGGAGTCACCTTCGCAAAGGCCGTGGCCGGCGGCGATTACTCTCGCACCCTCGACATCAACCAGAAGGATGAGATCGGCGAGCTGTCAAGCAGTCTGAACGTGATGGTGGGGAGCCTCAAGGACAAGATCGCCGAGGCCAACGCCAAGTCGGAGGAAGCGGCAGTCCAGGCCAAAAAAGCCAATGAGGCTATGGCCGAGGCCGAGGAATCACGCAAGCGCACCGACGAATCCATGCGCAACATGCTGCGCGTGGCGGCCGAGTTGCAGCAGGTCGGAGAGGTTCTGACGTCCGCCTCGGAAGAGCTCTCCGCCCAGGTCGAGCAGTCCAGCCGCGGGGCCGAGAACCAGGCCGAGCGAGTGGGCGAGACCGCTACCGCCATGGAAGAGATGAACGCCACGGTCTTGGAGGTCGCTCGCAACGCGTCCCAAGCCGCCCAATCCGCCGAGGACGCCAAGCATAACGCCGAGGACGGTGCGGCGATCGTGGGGCGTGTGGTGAAGGGCATAAAGGAAGCGGAAGGCCAGGCTTTGCGATTAAAAACCAACATGGGAGTCTTGGGGACCCAGGCGGAAGGGATCGGCCAAATTATGAACGTCATCTCCGACATCGCCGATCAGACTAATCTTCTGGCCTTGAACGCTGCCATTGAGGCCGCCCGAGCGGGTGAGGCAGGACGCGGCTTCGCAGTGGTGGCCGACGAGGTGCGCAAGCTGGCCGAGAAGACCATGAACGCCACCAAGGAGGTCGGAGACGCCATCTCCGGGATCCAGTTGGAGACCCGCAATAACATCGAGAACGTCGATAAGGCGGTGACCTCCATCGAGGAGGCCACCGAACTCGCCAACCAGTCGGGCCAGTCTCTGGCCGAGATCGTCAAAATGGTGGACACCGCGGCCGACCAGGTGCGCTCCATCGCCGCGGCCTCGGAGCAGCAGTCCGCTGCCAGCGAGGAGATAAACCGCTCCATCGAAGAGGTGAGCACTATTTCCTCAGAGACCTCCCAGGCCATGATTCAGGCGGCCCAAGCCGTCGCCCAGCTCGCCCAACAGGCCGTAGTGCTGCAGGGCCTTATCGAGGGGCTCCAGAATGGCGAGGACGCCGGACGAAAGTCCCTGCCCCGGCTCGGGGCATGACGTAACGAACCCAGGGGGCATGCCGCCGGGTTGGCCCGATCTCCGAAGACATGGCCACAAAGGCAGGAAGATTCCCGGCCAGGTTTCGCGTGGGTAACCCGGGTACTCCCTTTTCAGAGCGGGGATAATGAAGATTTTGCGAATTAGGGTGCATGAACATTGGCAGGTTGAGGACGGACAGGGAAGGATCACTTTGGTGATACGTTCAATGGATGAAACCGTACATGCACCAGTAGCGATTAGTTCATGACTGCGTTGGCGAAGCTATCGCTCATTGTATTAATACAACTCGTTAACCGCAGGAACAACATGTCCCCCGGATTGATCATACGCGCTGTTATGGCAGCATTTTGTTCCTTAATTCTTTCTGGACAGGCTTCTGCTACAGCGCCGACAGACTTCATTCAGGACTTAGCCACTCGAGTGTCTCAGAGAGTTGTTCTTACCCCAGCGGAACAGGCATGGCTTGCCGGAAATCATTCAGTTCGAGTTCGTGTAGGTGAAGTTTCACCTTACCATTTTTCTCTTAACGGGAAACCATACGGTCTTTCCATCGACTACCTTCAAGTGATTTTTGCTGCTTTTGCCATTAAACACGAATTTATCCCCCAGGGTGGAGGAACATTCACAGAGGCTCTGAAGAGCTTAGCATCAGGCAATATGATTGACATTTTGCCCACGCTTCGGCGTTCACCAGAGCGAGAAAGCCAACTGCTCTTCACACATGACTATATATTTACCCCGTGGGTCATTTTCACAAGGGTAGATAGCCCCTTTGTAAACGGTTTAGCAGATTTTAAGAACAAGAAGGTTTCGGCAGAGACTGACTTCATACTGACAAAGATGTTGGTAAAGGATTATCCAGACATTTCAGTTGTCGAGTATTCAGATTCCCACAAGGCATTGGAGGCTCTCGCTTTAGGCCAAGTTGACGCTTATGCGGGCGATCTCTCTGTCGGAACCTTTGTTATTCAGAGGCATGGGTACACAAATGTCAAAATCGCTGCGCCAGCGAATTATCCACCTCTGGGCCAGGCAATGGCAATACGTCCGGATTGGCCGGAGCTGGTTTCAATAATTGATAAGTTCCTGTTTGCACTGACACCTGACGAGGCCCAACAGATTATTAACCACTCTATGTCTATACGATTTGAGCATGGTTTGGAGTGGAGGCTTGTCGGAGGAATTATTACAGCTATTGTTTTTTTGGTGAGCATCACTCTCTGGTTCTGGAACCGTAGGCTCAAGTCTGAGATTACCGACCGCAAGCGGACCGAAGAGGCACTCCGGGAAAGCGAGAAGAAAAACCAGCAGCTAATACAGAATCTTCATGCAGGTGTTGTCGTTCATTCGTCAGACTCTCGCATACTTATTGCGAACGATCAGGCTGCTCAATTGCTTGGGTTAACTAGCGATCAGATCAGGGGCAAGACAGTCATCGATCCCGCTTGGTGTTTTATTCATGAAGACGGGTCACCGGTCGCTGTCGAGGATTACCCCGTTTCCCAAGTATTCGCCTCGCGCTCTCCAATCAAGAACTTGATTCTTGGCATAAAACGCCCGAGCACAAACGACCAGATATGGGCTTTAGTAAATGCGTTCCCAGAATTCGATTCTGATGGACGAGTATTTCAGGTTGTTGTGACATTTGTGGACATAACTGAACGCAAACGAGTTGAAGAGGAAAATCGTCTAAACGAGGCGCGTTTGCTGGGCCTTGTAAACATCCTTCAGCATCCATTTACGTCGGCACAGAATTATTTGGATTTCGCACTAGAAGAGGCCATACGGATTACAAACAGTAAAATAGGATACATTTATCATTATGATGAAGAGGAGAGGCATTTTATTTTAAATACATGGTCTAAGGATGTAATGCATGAATGCAGTGTAGCAAAGCCTTTAACATGTTATGAACTAAACAAGACAGGCATATGGGGGGAGGCTGTGCGGCAGCGCACGCCAATCGTTGTTAATGATTATCAGGCCCAAAATCCATTGAAACGAGGCTATCCAGAGGGGCATGTCCAGCTACATTCTTTCATGACAATCCCTGTCTTTAAAAATGATAAAATAATATCAGTTGTAGGAATGGCAAACAAAGAGTCAGGCTATACAAGTACCGATGTGCATCAGTTAATCTTGCTGATGGACTCTGTCTGGAAAGTGCTTGACCAAAAAGAATCTGAAAAAGCTCTTAAGCAAAGTGAAGAAACACTTCGGTCAATCATAGAGCAGACACCAATAGGCATGCACCTCTATGAATTGGTTGGCGAGCGACTTGTTTTCAGTGGAGCTAACCCCGCAGCAGAAACGATTTTGGGGATAAACCACTCTCTCTTGATGGGTAAAGATATATTCGAAGCGTTTCCAATGCTAAAAGAAACAGACGTCCCAGAGCACTATCTTGATGTTTTACGAAGTGGCAAAGCATGGCACACAGAACAGGTTGGCTATGAAGACGAATATGTGGCTGGTACTTATGAGATTCTTTGTTTCAGGCTTTCACATGACCGTCTAGCAGTAATGTTTATGGATATTACTTCTCGCAAAAAGTCTGAAATAGAATTGCAACGCGCAAAGGAACAAGCTGAAATAGCAACACTTGCGAAAAATGAATTCCTGGCCAACATGAGCCACGAGATTCGCACCCCTCTGAACGGGGTTCTCGGTATGCTCCAGCTGCTTGAGACTACAGACCCGAATGAGGAACAAAAAGAGTACCTGTTTGGAGCGATTCGGTCCACAAATCGCCTGACTCGGCTGCTCTCAGATATTCTCGACATATCAAGGATCGAAGCAGGGAAAATGCAAATCGTTGAGACCGAGTTCAACATTAAGCAGACACGGGATTCCATCAAGGAGCTTTTCGCCTTAGAGGCAAATGAGAAAGGGCTCCGTTTGGAGTTCGGGCGCGATGAGAACCTGCCCCTGGTATTGATAGGTGATGAGGCTAGGTTGAGACAAATCCTTTTCAACCTTGTCGGGAATGCCATTAAGTTCACGGAGAAAGGAGAAGTCCGGATTGATGCCTCAATGTTGCCAAGTTCAGGAGATTCTTCAGTCCGTGTGTTGGTAACTGTGCGGGACACAGGCATAGGTATTCCCGAAGAGTACCTCAAGAATATTTTTGAGCCATTTGTCCAGGCTGAGGGTTCATACACCAGGCGCTTTCAAGGAGCTGGCCTAGGGCTTTCCATCGTTCGGCGACTTGTGAAGCTCTTGGGAGGAGAGATTGCGATTGATAGCACACCGGGTGAAGGAACGACCATCTACCTCTCCCTGCCGTTCAAGCTTCCCGTGGTCGAACAGAAATCAGTTGAGCTTAATTCGGATCCGTTGCTGACTCCTCCACGATCTTCCTTGAACATACTCATTGCAGAAGACGATTCGGTAAGCTCACTCACATGCAGACGGATGCTTGAGAAATCCGGCTACTCAGTCACCACTGCGAATGATGGTCAAGAGGCGCTTCAGCTTTTGGCAGAGCAGGATTTCGATTTGATTCTTATGGACGTCCAGATGCCAGTCATGGACGGTGTCGTAGCTACCAAAGCGTTAAGGGGGTCCACCACCCTGGGAACGAAGTCGAACATACCCATCATTGCCATGACCGCCTACGCTATGGCTGGAGACAAGGAGACGTTCCTTGCTGCCGGTATGGATGACTATATTGCCAAGCCAGTGGATAAGGTGGCGCTGGTGGAAGTGATTGAGAGGGTGATGGCGAAGCGCTACGCTTTATGAGTGGGCATGTCCCAGCAAATTACCTGCCTGCCTATCTCCAAGGGTGATGGTCGCCACAGGCATGGATATCTTGATGGTCGCCGCTGCCGCCGTTCCCGTGGTAATGTTATCCATAACAGCCAGTGACATTGCCCCGTTTATTTGGAGGACTCCCTGTGCGAAGCAAAAACAGCGATAAGAAGCCGAAGAGCCTTCCAGACTTTGTGGCGCTCTTGGAGTCAGGCGACTGGAACAGGATATCCCAAGAATTGGCGACTATATTTGATGCAGCCAGCTACGACCACATAGACGCTATTGAGTTTGGTGCAAATAGTTCAATTGGAACGTGGATAGAGGTACTGGTTCGTACTGGTCTTTTCACTGCGCACCCAAAAGGTGCATATATTTTTAAAAAGATCTGTGGGAAGATTTGGAGGTTGTCTTGTGTTAATGAACGGTGGCGATTGATAGTTTGTTTCGCAAGAGTCCTTAATGTCAATCATATTGATGAGTCGAACAGTAACGATGAATTTCAATCTGCAATGTTAAGAATCAGTGAGGCGACAGGGATTAATTTTTTGGAAATTATAACTGTTATTTCTGCGGCAAATGAAGCCAATGTCAAAGATTACAAGATGTATAGCCATATAAAGCAATGAGGAGGTGTCAATTCTGGTCGGGCAGGTCGCTAGTTTGTCGGGTGTGAATGAAGGTGTTGGAATTAAAATGTGCAGGAACCTGCGCTTTTGAAAAGAGGTGATCAGCATACTACTCATCTTCCTGGCAGCAATCCTTCCCGAAAGCAGCTTCGAGGAGCACCTCAGCGTCGGCAACGTCCTTCAGACGTGCGATCGCCTCAGGCGGCACCATACAGACTAGCTTGGCGAATTTCTCTTTGCTCATTTTGGCTCGTTTCCAGGGTTTGGCGGTGTCATACTGACGGCGGCTGATGCCGAGGATAGCCCAAGGCTTTTCAGGAGGAGTTTTATCGGTTTGTTCCATCATCCTACGTAGGTTAAGGTTGTGGGGTTTCAATAATCACAGGAGTCTTTGAATCTGGACGTGCCACTTCCTCGTTGACAGCTTTTTAGCTATCTAACCATAGCCCCAGTGGCTGCGCAACCATTGGCATCAAAGCCCTGTTGGCGTCACGTTGGCAGGACCGCAACTGTATGCGCCGGAAGAAAGTCGAAGGACGAGGGATGACGGGAGGCGGGGCTACTCATCATTTTCTTCTTGAATGAGCGCTGACGCGCGAATGATCCATTTACGGCCGGGGAAAGTCATAGGGAGGTGGGAATTTACTCTCTGTGCTTTGTTTGCTGGGACTCCCCTGATCCCCCCTCCCCCTCGGATTCTCGAGGACTGGTCTTCCTCTGAATGTATCCTTTGCAACATCCGTATGCGCTGTTATCCTTGTTCTGGAGAAGGAAGACTGCTAGCAAAAGTAAAGCGGTTCTTGCCGCTGTGCTTGGCTTTGTACATGGCATTATCTGCCAAGGTCATTAATTTCCTAGGAGTATCAGCGTCGTGTGGTGCTAATGCGATACCGATTGACGCACCTACTTGAACCTCAATTCCGTCAATGAATTCGGGTTTATTTATAGTGGCTATGATAGTTGTGGCCAAATATTCAGCCTTGTGGGCATCGCATGGATTTTCTAAAATTATGAATTCATCGCCTCCCAGTCGAATGCAGTAATCCTTAGTACTTGCAATAAGTAAAAGACGATCTGACACGGCCTGCAATAGAGAGTCTCCAGCCTGATGTCCCATGCTGTCATTTATAAACTTGAATCCATCAAGGTCAAGCATGAAAAGGGCTGAGCTGTGACCGCATCGTTTTGCAGATTCAATAAATTCTGGCAAGGTATCGACGAGAAAAAGTCGATTTGATAATCCGGTCAAGGTGTCGTGGTATGCGGCGTGGTGAAAGTCTTTTACATCACTAATATCTTTTACAATGCAGTATATTATATCGTGCTCCGGGGAAAAATGCATATTCCAGTTGAATCGCTTGTAACTGCCGTCGGAACATCGGAAACGAAAGGCGAAAGTAGTGGTTCCTTTATGACTTGTAATGAGACGCTGGAATCTAAACAGCACGAGTTCACGATCCTCGTAGTCCATGAACTCTAGAAGATATTTACCATGTAATTCCTCTCTTGAGTATCCTGCGCTGCGTTGCCAAATTGCGTTAGCAGCTACGATACAGCCGTCCGACCCGACTATCATGGTCATGTCATAGGATAGAGTCATCCAGGCGTAGCGTTCAATATCAAATAACCTTGAAATGTATTCGCTGTCTGCACCTTGTTCAAAATGTACTTTAAAATCCATATGAATACCCGTTTGGAAAAGGTATTAAGGCAAAAAGCATAGATAAAAATGTCTTATTATTTTTTTCTTTAAAAAAGTTGTATCACCAATTATGTTGGTCTGTACTCCGTATTTTATTAGCCACAGTCTTTGCTGTGAAGATGAGGAATTAGGGTTCTATCCAAACCAGTGGTGTGCTTCCTGAACCAGGTGGCGATAAAGGTGAGTATCTCAGACATGTCCACCTGACTCCCATCTATAAAATCTTTGTAGAATTCCATTATTCGCTGTGAAAAAGCGAGGTGTTGATGTACTTGCATGTAGTACTCAGGGTATGTTTTTGGATCCATGAGAGCTTCTTCATCCTGGAAATGCACCATGATATAGTGGTAGAGTGTCTTTATGTAATCGGACATCTCAGCATGTCTGACATTTCGTCTGGAGGCTTCATCAATGTTGTTGATCAGGTCGACCAGTTCCCTGTGCTGATCGTCAATCAGAGGCACCCCGATGCCCATATCCTCCTCCCACTCGATGAGCGCCATTGTGTATCTCCTCTGAGGGTTTAGGTCCAAGTACTTTCTCCAGAGGCAGATGCTGCAAGGCGCAATCGCTGCTTTCTGCTCCTGGAGTGCCAAGATGTGATTCTCTTGGACTAGTCGTTATCCTAAATTCCAAGCGGAACAAGTAGGAATTCCCTATATTTCAATAGGTCATAGCCATTAGCATTCGGAGCCCGCGTCTGGCTTATCCTAGGGTGGTCCGAAGTTTGCCCTCCTCACTGGGCAGTTTATTAGTGGCAGCTTGCGCTGCGCATTTCTCCTGGAAGGAATGGTGCGGCGGAGTGGCATGACGACTATGCCGAAGGCGTACTTGAAGAAAGAGCATACCTTTGAGTGCTCGCGCTTCTTTCTGTTCCTGGTCGGATCCTTCGGTTTGGAAATTTCCGGTACACCCGTGGAAACGAATGAAGACCGAAGGATGAACAGGGGCTGGGCCTCCCTTAGCGCAACTCAAAACCGCCTCTCCAACACAATTCAGAATCTCCAAATCAAGGCCGAGAATCTCCAAGCGGCTGAATCGCGTATCTCGGACGTCGACGTTTCCCAGGAGATGACGACAATGGTTTCGAATCAAATTCTGGCGCAGTCGGCGGCAGCGATGCTGGACCCGGCAAACTCATTTGACCTGCCCCCAGAAGTTGTACCACTCATTATGTTAGTCTGTACTCCATTCTGTGTGCAAGCGGTGGCCCCCAGGGGGGGCATCCTGCCCCGAGGGGCAGGATGGCCGCAGGCGTTGGAGGACGTTGCCCCAGCGAACT